>NZ_JASERT010000002.1 GCF_030027245.1 Asticcacaulis sp. EMRT-3 | reverse complement strand
CAAAGCGGGGTAATACACACCCAAACACGGGGGAATGCACACCAAAACCGCCCGCAAATCCTTTAAATAAAAGGGTTTCACGAGTCTTAACTTACTTAAGACTCTTTATAACAGACTCTTTAAGCAAGAAAACGGCGTGGTGTGCGGGTTTGCCGGGTCTTTGGCCCTTGAGCGGGGCCAGACCCGGCAAAAAACCGAAAGGGGTGTGTGATAACCAACCGGCCCGCAATCTGGCTTGACCGCACGACCTGTTCGCTCCTAAGCTGCCGCAAAAGGCTGCGGTGTGTGCCATCGCTGTGTGTAACGGGGGGAAACCGCACACATATGCAGGCCGCAAGCCGCTTTACGGGGGAGATCAGACACAGGTGACGCAGATAGCGCCGCACATAGCCGGAGCGGCAGGGGCTGACCCAGGCTCGCCACCGCTTGATGCGGCGGCGGCGCGCCATCTGATCGCCGAGGTCAATAGCCGTCATGATCTGCAAAGCGCCTTTGGCCAGTCCGCACAGATCGACGAAAAGACGATCAAATTCTGGCAGGGCCTTTTGAAGAGCCTCGGTCACTTTTTCGATACGCTGGGCCATCTGCTGGCGCCGCTTGGCCCGGCCATGCCCTATATTGCGGCTCTGGTGGTAATCGGGTTTGTGGCCTTGCTGTTATCGCCCGTGGTGCGCCTGTTCCTGACCTCGCGGTTTGAGCGCCTGTTCGCCCGTGATCACCTGCGGTCTGAGACGCCGTGGCGGCCAACACAATCGGCTGTGGCGGCCCTGCTGGCCGAGATCGACGCCCTGGCGGCGAAGGGCGAATATGACGAGGCAGTCCATCTGCTGCTGGTGCGCAGCGTCGCTGACATCAATGCCTACCGGCCTGATCTGGTGCGCAAACATTTTTCGGCGCGCGATATTCTGTCCCATCCTTTGTTGCCGCCTGAGGCGCGTCCGGCCTTTGCCGAGATCGTGGCGTGCGTGGAATCGTCCTATTTCGCCGGAAAGAGCGTCGATCGGGCTGGTTTTGAGGCCTGCCGCGCCGCCTATGTGGCCTTTGCGGCTGTTGAGGCCACGCAAAATATCAGCCGGGCAGGGGGCGTCTGATGGCGGAACCCAAAACCGGCAAGCGCTTTTCGCTCAAGGATCGCGGCCAGTGGTTACCGGCGGTGGCCCTGTTCCTGTGCCTCGCCCTGTTCGCTATGGCGGCGATTGTACTGGTGGGCGCCAATAGCGAGCCGGTGACCGGCCATCAGGCCAATGTGACCAGTGTGTCGGCGCAGGGCGATCAGGGGCTGAAGCGGCTTCTGCTGGCGCGTGGCCGCAGCGTTGTGGTCAACCGCGATGAGGACGGGCCCGATCCGCTCAAAGCCGGTCTTGAGATTATCACGCTTGATTCCGACCAGAGCAATTTTCTGTTTGGCCGCAATCCCGACCGCAAGACGGACGCGGATTCGGCATCGGCCAGCTCTTCTTCTGTCAGTTCATCCGCCGCGCAAAGCGCCTCTGCCGATGCGGGATCGCAAACAGCGGATGATGACACCGATCTGTATGGCGCGCCCGATCCGAAGCGTGTCAACCACATCCTCTATCATCCGCTTGGCCGCGCCGTTCTGGTGGTTCTGCCAAAATGGAATGCCGCTCAGATGGAGAAGCATCCTCTGTGGGACGCCGACCCCTCTATGGTGCCGTGGCCGGTCATGATCCGCACCACGGAGCTTTTAGCTCCCGCTACACAGGCCCCCGTGCCGGCTCAGAATAAACTTCCACCTCTGGCGGATGGCAGGATGCGGCTGATCGCCGGTGACCGGCTGATCACCTATGACAGGCCGCATGGCACGATGTGGCGCGACACCCGCGCGAAGACGGCGGCTGAAATCAAGGCTGATAAGGCGCAGGCAGACCTCATAAAGAGCATGGGCGGGCTGGAGATCGATCAGGACTTCGTGCCGCTGCGCCGCCACTGGGCCTTGCCTGCACAAAATGGCTTCCCGGCGCTCGATCTCGGCGTCATCACCGGCCTGCAAAGCCTGACGGCGCCCAATCTCACCCCGGTGCTGACCACGGTGGACGGGCGGGTCATCCTGTCGCGCCTGATCGTGACCGGCGGGCGTCCGCAGCCAAAGGCACCCGTCTATGTGCTGAGCGATCCCGATCTGCTCAATAATCTGATCCTGTCCGACCCAAAGCGCGTGGTGGCGGCGCTCAGCCTGATCGACGCCCTGATGCCGCCTGCGGACAAGGCTGGCAAGGCAGACGGGGCACAGGCGCGACCCGACATCGTTTTCAATATCACCTTCAATGCGCTGGGCTTTGACCACGACCTGCTCCACACATTGACACGTCCACCCTTTATCGCCGCGCCCCTGTGTCTGCTGCTGACCGGTCTGGCCCTGATGTGGGCGGCCTTTTCGCGCTTCGGCCCGCCACGCAGCGAAGGCGAGGGGCCGCCGCTGGGGCGCGGTGTGCGGGTTCTGGCCGATAATGCCGCCCGTCTGCTGGCGCTGACGCTCAAAGAAGCCAAACTGGCCCCCGCCTATGCCCGGCATGTCCGCGATCTCGTGCTCAAGGACCGCGGCTATATGCAGATTTCGCAAGGCCAGCCGCCCGATGATCTGGCGGAACGCATCGGTCAGGCGCACCATACGCAGGACAGCTATCTCGACCTCAAAAGCCGGGCTGAGCGCGCCATGACGGTGCATCAGCTCATTGACATCACCCGCAGGCTTCATGCCTGGAAGACGGAGATTGAACGTGCTCATATCTGATATTCAGTCGCTGGCCGTGCGTTTGCGCGGCGAGATCGGCAAGGCGGTCATCGGTCAGGCCGACACGGTGGATCTGATGCTGACCGCGCTGTTTTCCGGCGGTCACATCCTGCTCGAAGGCCCGCCGGGCACCGCCAAGACCCTGCTGGCGCGCGCCTTCTGCCGGGCGCTTAGCTTGCGCTTTGGCCGTATCCAGTTCACGCCGGACATGCTGCCCGGTGACGTGCTGGGCTCGAACCTGTTCAATTTCCAGTCGTCGAGCTTTTCTCTGTCCAAGGGGCCGATCTTCTGCGACCTGTTGCTGGCCGACGAAATCAACCGCACCCCGCCCAAGACACAGGCCGCGTTGCTGGAGGCCATGCAGGAACGTGCGGTGACGCTGGACGGTGTGCGCCATGATCTGGGCCAGCATTTCACGGTGATTGCCACGCAGAACCCGATTGAGCAGCAGGGCACCTATCCTCTGCCCGAAGCCCAGCTCGACCGGTTTTTGTTCAAACATATCTTAGGCTATCCGTCGCTCGAAGAAGAACGCCGCATTGTCGAAGGCTCCGGCAATGCCCAGGCCAGCGATAATGTGCTCGACGCCATCCAGCCCGTGCTCGATTCCGCCTCCTTAAAAGAGGCCATGACCACGGTGGCCGGCGTGCGGCTCAATGAGGCCAACCGCGACTATATCGTGGCCCTGATCCGCGCCACCCGCGAAGCGCCGCAACTGGCTGTGGGCGCTTCGCCGCGCGCCGGTGCCCTGCTGGCCCGTGCGAGCCGTGCCAGGGCCGTTCTCGATGGCCGCGACTATGTGCTGCCCGACGACATCAAGGCGCTCTACGCGGCGTCCATGCGCCACCGCGTGCTGTTGTCGGCCTCAGCCGAGATTGAGGGCGAACAGGTCGATACGGTGCTGCAACGCCTGCTCGAACGGATCGAGATTCCGCGATGAGGGATTTTGCACCACGGACGCGCACGCTTCTCCACCCTGTCGAGCCTTTTGGCGAAGATGGTGAGGTGGCGAGCTTGTCTCGCCGGAGGGGTTTCTTTGTGCGACCCCGGCCTATCGCGTTGGAAGGCTTTGAACCACGGAAAACACAGAAAGCACGGACGGAGTCTGTTGGCGGGCGTAGTGAGGTCTGGCGTCCGGCAGACGCTGTGCGTCCGTGTTTTCTGTGTTTTCCGTGGTTAATACCGTGTCGGACAAAGGCCTTGCGGAAGTGTGACGGACTTCATCCTTCCCCGTTTACGGAGAAGGTGGATTTTGCCCGCGTAGGCGTGGCAAAAGACGGAAGGGGGGTGCCTGTGCGCCCCATACCCCGTCTGTTCGCTGCGCTCACAGCCACCTCCCCATCTGCGATGGGGAGGAGAAAAAGCGACCGGCCTATCGTGCCGGAAAGCTTAGAACCACGGAAAACACAGAAAGCACGGACGGAGTCTGTTGGCGGGCGTGGTGAGGTCTGGCGTCCGGTGGACGCTGTGCGTCCGTGTTTTCCGTGTTTTCCGTGGTTAATACCTTGTTGGAAAAGGGCCTTGCGGAAGCGTGACGGACTTCATCCTTCCCCGTTTACGGGGAAGGTGGATTTTGCCCGCGTAGGCGTGGCAAAAGACGGAAGGGGGGTGCCTGTGCGCCCCATACCCCTCCGTCTGTTCGCTGCGCTCACAGCCACCTCCCCATCTGCGATGGGGAGGAGAAAAAGCGACCGGCCTATCGCGCCGGAAAGCTTAGAACCACGGAAAACACAGAAAGCACGGACGGAGTGTGTTGGCGGGCGTGGTGAAGTCTGGCGCCCGGCGGACGCTGTGCGTCCGTGTTTTCCGTGTTTTCCGTGGTCAATACCTTGTTGGACAAAGGCCTTGCGGAAGGATGAGGGCGGGCGACAGCCCGGACGACGGAAGGGGGAATGGGTTCGTCCGGCTCCCCCCTCCGACGCAGACAAGCTGCGCCACCTCCCCCGTAAACGGGGGAGGATGGGGGTTCGTGCCTTTTCGTGTCTTTCGTGGCGCTTAGCCTACCCCTCTCCCCACATGTGGGGAGAGGGTGGCGAGCTTGCGAGCCGGGTGAGGGGCAGGGGAGGACTTGCCCCTCACCCGATCGCCTTCGCTGCGCTCGGCTCTCGTCCTCTCCCCATATATGGGGAGAGGGGCACAAGTGGGGTGAGGGGAAAGACTTAAGATGGCCTTTTCGCCCGCGCCCCGTCTGCTCGTCCTGTCCGGCCTGTGTGTGCCCGCCGCCATAGGTGTGGGCCTGTATGCGCCGGGTGTGTGGCCCTATGTGGTGCTGGCAGCCGTGCTGCTGTTCGCCGCCGCCCTGCTGGACGGCATGTTCGCGCCGGTCGGGCAGGGGCTGGACATGGCGCTGAAGCTGCCGCCAACGCTCGATCTGGGCCGCGAGGCGGACATCCCTTTCACGCTTGATTTTACCCGCTGGCGCAAGCCTGCGCGCCTTGAACTGCGTCTGGGGCTTGATGCCCGCCTGCAAGCCTCCAGCTATGACCGGGCGCTGATGCGCGGCGAAGATGGCCGCTTTCACGGCAGTTTGCGCCTGAAGGCCCTGACGCGCGGTAAGGCGCAGATCGACGCCGTCCATGTGCGCTGGCGCGGCTTTCTGGGGCTGGTCTTCGTACAGACAAAGCTGGCGCTCGATGCGGCGCTCGTCGTCACGCCCGATCTGCACGGCGTCGAGCAGGACGCGGCCAACCTGTTTTCGCTCGATAATATTTACGGCATCCGCGTCCAGAACCAGCTTTTCAACGGTTCGGAATATCACGCGCTGCGCGAATATGACACCTCGCAGGATCACCGGCGGATCGACTGGCGCTCATCCTCGCGCCACATGAAGCTTTATTCGCGTGAATATCAGGCCGAGCGCAACCACCATATCGTGCTGGCCTATGATACGGGCCGGCTGATGGGCGAACCGCTGGCGGGCCTGAAACGTCTCGACCGCGCCATCTATGCCGGGCTTTTGCTCGGTTATACGGCGCTTAAAGTCGGCGATCATGTCCGCTCCTATGCCTTCGCGGCGCGTCCGCACCACATTACACCGGCTCTGTCGGGGGGACGCGGTTTCGACGTGCTGAAATACCAGTTGTCGGCGCTGGAAGACTCGCCGGAGGAATCGAACCACACCCTGGCGCTGGCCGATCTCAACGCCAAGGTGGCGCGGCGCTCGCTGATCGTGCTGTTCTCAGACTTTATCGACGAGATCTCCGCCGATCTGATGATCGAATCCTTGCAGCGTCTGTCGAAAAAGCATCTCGTCCTGTTCATCGCCTTCCGCGATGAGGTGGTGGAAGAGCTGATGAACCACGCCCCTGATACAGCCGAAGACGTGACGCGCGCCGTGTTTGCCCGCCGTCTGGCCAGTCAGAGGGAGCGCGTTCTGGCCCAGTTGCGCCGTCAGGGTATCGAGGTGCTGGAAGCGCCGACCGAAACCCTGGCCACGGCCATTGTTGATAAATATCTGGCGCTTAAACGCGCCGACCGGTTGTAGTGAGGGCGTGTGGACATGAAGACGCAGAAGAGGCTCGACCACGGAAAACACGGAAAGCACGGACATTTTGATGTGGAGCTGACATGGCGCTTCCGGCATGAACCGCAAATGCGCTTCGCGCAGACATTTGTCGGACGTCTGCAACAAAAGCGACGAAACGACCCGTCCGTCCGTGCTTTCCGTGCTTTCCGTGGTTCCAATCTTCCTGCCGAAGGAGCCCATCATGGCTGAACCCGACGCCAAACCCGTGTTGCAACTGAAGAGCCAGAAGTTCCGCGAGGCGCGCGAGGCCGACTGGAAGCGCCTGAGCCGCCAGCTCGACCGTGTCGAGCAAAAAGGGCTGAAAGCCATGTCGGCGGATGAGCTGCTCGATCTGCCGGTACTGTATCGTCAGGCGGTGTCGTCGCTCAGCATGGCGCAGTCGATCTCGCTCGACCGCAATCTGATCACCTATCTGCAAGGTTTGAGCGCGCGCGCCTATGTCTTCATCTATGGCCCGCAGACGCGGCTGAAAACCGTGCTGAAGGACTTCTTCATCAGCGGCTGGCCGGTGGCGGTGCGAAAAATTGCCGGTGAGCTGGCCTTTGCCTTTCTCACCCTGGTGGCCGGTTTTGTCGCGGCCTGGCTGTTATGCGTCCACGATTCGGCCTGGTATAGTGTGCTGATCCCGTCAGGTCAGGCGCAGGGCCGCGATCTGGCCGCCTCGGCCCATGATCTGCGCCAGTCGCTCGGCGATGGCGGCGATACGGCCAAAAACCAGCTCGCGCCGTTCGCCGTCATGCTGATGACCCATAACACCGGCGTGGCCATCAGTTGCTTTGCCTTAGGGGCGATTTTCGGCCTGCCCACCTTCGTCCTGACCTTCTATACGGGGGCCACGATGGGGGCGATGATCTGGCTGTTCGCGCAAAAAGGGCTGGGCTTTGAATTTGCCGCCTGGCTGACCATCCACGGCACGACCGAAATCTTCGCCCTGCTGATCGCGGCGGCCTGCGGCTTCCATATTGCCCGCCGCCTGATGTTTCCCGGCGATGCGACGCGCAAAAGCGCCGTCTCCGCAGCCGGACGCCTGACCGGCACGGCCATGATCGGCGTGGCGGTCATGCTGACTGTGGCCGGTTGCTGGGAAGGGATCGGCCGCCAGACCATCCTTGATCCGTGGTGGCGCATCGGTATCGGGCTGGTCATGCTGATCTTATGGTGCAGCTATTATCTGTTCGTTGGCCGTCCGCGCCCGAATCCTCAGCCGAAAGGGGAGGGGCATGGCCAGAAAACCTAAAGCCGACAAGCCAAAAAAGCTGAAACGCGACCTGATGGCCGACGCCACCGGCGCGGTGGCCGATCACAGCCTGATGGAGGTGATTAGCCCCGAAGGCGTGGCCCTGCCCTTCGTCAATGCCAGCTTCGGGGCGCGCATCGGCGCCATCTTGATCGACTTCCTGATCATGATCATCGCCCCGATCATCGTGCTGATCATCTGGATCATCCTGCCGTTTCACGAAGGATTCAACGTCAAACATCCCCATGCCACGGCCATTTTCGAAATGGTGATGCTGTTCTTTTTCTTCTTTATCCGGTCGGGCTATTTCATGGTTTTTGAAATGGGCCGTCACGCCGCCACGCCGGGCAAGCGGCTGTTGAAGCTGCGCGTCATCGCCCATGATGGCGGACGGCTGACGCCTGCGGCGATTTTTACGCGCAATGCCCTGCGCGAGGTCGAGCTTTACCTGCCGATCAGACTGATCTTTGTCTTTATGAGGCATGGTTCTTGGTTTGGATGGCTCGCCGCCGTATGGGCGTTGGGCCTGATCCTGCTGCCAATTTTCAACCGCCAGCACGCCCGCCTCGGCGATTTTCTGGCCGGTACGCGCGTCGTCCATATGCCGAAGGCAGCGCTTAGTTTTGATCTGGCCGATATGGGCGTGGATCGCACCATAGGCCTCGTGTTCACGCCCGAACAACTGGCCTATGGCGAGATGGAACTGACCGTGCTGGAGCAGGTGCTGCGTGAGCGCAAGTCCGCTGTCATGCGGGCCGTGGCGCAGCGCATCAAGACGCGCATCGACTGGCAGGATGCGAAAAATCCCGAAGATGTGCCGTCGGACGAGCATTTCCTGCGCGCCTATTACGGGGCTTTGCGCGCCCACTTAGAGAACCGCCTGTTGCAGGGCCGCCGCCGCAAGGACAAGCACGACCCGGCCCTGGCATGATGCTGACCTATTCGGGCAGGTGCTTTTCTACGTCCATGCTTTGATGCAAAATGCGTACAATGTCGATGAAGCCAGAGGGTTTGAAATAAATCATATGCGAACCGACCGGATATTTGAGATAGCCGGGAAAGCCTGCGGCGTCGCGTCCCTTTATACGTAAAGCGACCAGATCATCGAGGATGGCATAGAGATTGATAATATAGCGGTCGGCTTGTGCCGCCGACCAGAGCTGATAACCGTAAAGCCAGATCAATTCCAGATCCGCCTCTGCGGCGGGTCGAAACCGATAGCCGTCAAAGGTTTTTGACATGTTGGGCGTGCATACGGGCTAAAAAATCGTCGCGATCCACCGTGACGGAGTCGCCCGAGGCTTCGCCATCGGCAAGAGCCATTTGCAACGCCTGTATCTTGTCTTCATGTTCTTCGAGAAGGCGCAAGCCTGCGCGGATCACGTCCGTGGCTGAGCCATAACGGCCCTGATCGACCTTGGCAGAGATAAAGGTCGAGAAATGATCACCCAGAGAAACGGATGTGGTGCGCGCCATGACGAACTCTTTAAAACGGTCTGTGCTGAATATTAGCACAGACCGTTTCGCATTTCCAGATCATCAAAACACGCTGGCCGCCTGATCCGGCGTGAAGCGATCCTTGCTCTCGCGCAAGACCACATAGATGGCGGCGATGAAGACATAGCTGAGGACTTGCAGGATGGCGCTGGCTGTCAATGTGATCATCAGGCCGCCGATTGGCACATTGCCACTGGCCATATTATTGGCCATTCCGCCGAGAAGCGGGAAGGTAATGATTTCCGAAACGACGATGATCAGCAGGTAGAAGACAAAGAAGATCAGCAGAAGCGACCAGCGGTGGCCCTTGGTCAGGGCAAAAGAGCGCTTGAACGCGCCCCAGAGGCCTATCCCCCGCTCACCCACATAGGCCGGAACCGCCACGCAGGCCGCAAGTGCGAACATAATGCCCGGAATGATCAGCAGGATCGAAAAGAGCATATAGAGCACACCGAAAATCAGTGAAATGACGAACAGAGGCAGTATGTTGCGTGCGGCGTCACCGAAAACTTCGCCAAAAGACGCCTTTTTACCGACGGCGCGCAGGATGCTGACTTCGATCACCGCAGCTATATTGAAGAGGCTCAGCAGCCAGACCACGATGCCACCGCCGCTGGCCATGCCTATGATCGCAGGCGTCAGGGCACCTATATGGCGGGCCCAGTTCATGGTGTTCAGACCGTATGAACTATACATGCCATAGTTGAAAGCCAGTGATGGCAGGATCGTGAAGATCAGGCCGAATATGGCAAAGATGCCGACATTCTGGCCGAGAAGCTGAAAAAAGCGGTTCCACACCGCGCCGAAACTGAATTTCATGATGATCCCCCCTTGAGATTTTGCCCCCTTGATGGGCTTAGAGAAAGGCTAGACCGGATCGGCCCATTTGCCAAGAGGGTTTTAAAGAGGGGCCGTCAGGCGGCCTTCGCGGCGGCGCTGATGATGTGGCGGCGGATCCAGCCCGCAAAGGCTTCGGCGCTCAGTTCGCCGTGTTCGACCACGCTTAAGCCGAGGAAACAGGTCGTGTCGTCGGCCTTGAGGCGATACTGGTTCAGTTCCAGAAACAACTCGATGACGATCAGGGCCGTGGCCAGATTGCCGCTTAAGAAAAGCTGATCATGCGCCAGTCCATAGCCATAGCAGGCGGCCAGGCTGGCCAGGTCGGTCGATGTGCTCTCACTGAGGGCACGCGCGCGGGCGTGCAGCATTTTCAGCATCGATTTTTCGCGCAAACCGGCGCGCCCGCCATGTTCGGCGGCCAGTTGCGCCTGAATGGCCTCGATCACGCCGTCATGGATCAGGGTGAAGGCCACGTCTATTTGCTCAGTTCGTGAACGGCATTACGGCGCGTCTTCATCAGTTCGCGCGCCGTCTCCATCTGGGCCGCGAAAGCCGGGTTATAGGGTGACACATGGTAGCCCTCCGGCGTTTCGCTGACAAACAGGCTGTCGCCCTTGTCGAGGCCCATGCGCAGCAGGATTTCGCGCGGCAGGATAACCCCCAGCGAATTGCCGATGCGCGTGATTTTCAGTTCCATGCCCGGCTCCTTGGCAAATATGCCGTCAGAGCCTTTGTAATACGGATGTATGTACGCTTGGTTACGACTTGGTCTTATCCGCCGATCCCGTGGTCGGACAGCCGATTTCGGCGCAGACGCGCTTTTGAATCTCGGCGCCCATCTGCGGCATCATTTCTCCTATTGCGGGGGTTATTTTCGCCATGACCTGCGGCGTCTTGGCCAGCATGGATTGACCGACGGGGCTTTCATAGAAATGATCCATCGCGGTCAGTTCGTCCGTGGTGAAGATGTCAGCATAGGCCTCCGCCATCGAATCCATCATTTTTGGCATATAGCTGCTCATCACCTCGCCGGTAATGGCCATGACCTTCTGCATCTTGTCGGCATCCGCGTCACTCAGTTGCGGATTCGATTTGCGCAGGCCCGCCACAAGGCCCGGCGTCATCTGCCCCATCATCTGCTTGATCATGGTGTCGGTGTGCATGGCGGCGAACATATGTTTCACAAGAGCCAGCTTGGCGGGCGTGGCACCGGTATCGCTTGCCGGATCTGAAGCCGTGCCAGTGGCTTGCGCCGCAGCTTGCGCCAGGGCCAGTTGCGGCATGGCAACCATCAGACACACAGCCGCGCTGGCTGCCATAAAGACTTTACGCATAAGAATATCCCCCGAAAAACCGGCATCTGCGCCGGGCACGTACAGCTATAATCGGATGCACGGGGCTGGAAAAGCGAATTTTATGCCGCCAGCTATGATGGCGTGTCAGAGATGAAGTGCGCGGGCGCAGGGAAGATAGCGGCCTGCGACGAAGACGTGGCGCAGCCAGACGCGCATGTCGGGCGCCAGGGCCGCAATGCCCTGAGGTCGGGTATCGGTATCCAGCCGGTGGCGACGCCGGATTGCAGAACTCGGCATCGCAGAGATAGCGCAAGTGAGAGCATATTCGCACAAAGGCCCTCACACTATTGTGGTCAAATCTATGAATTTACAGCCTAGTTCGTCAGTTCGATGGTCTGGCCCTCGCGTCTGACCGTCAGCCCGTTTAACTGCGCCATCAGTGCCGCGAATTCGGCCGCATCATGGGTTTCAAACACGCCCGATACCCGCAGGCGGGCCACGCGCGGATCATTGACCACGATCTTCACCGGCCCATAGCGGTTCAGCTCATTGGCGGCCTCAAGCAAAGAGACATTGGTGAAGATGACCTGGCCGTGACGCCAGGCCGTCATATTTTCGACCGTGGGTTTATCGACACGGATCTGGGCCAGCCTGTCGATCGTGGCGCGTTCTCCCGGTGCCATGATCATCTGCGGCACAAAGCTGTCACCAGATGCGCGGCTGCGTCGGCTCAGTTCCACCTTGCCTTTCAGCAGGGTCACGGCCAGATCGTCACCGTCGCGCCGCATCAGAAAAGAGGTGCCGATGTCGCGCACCTGTTCGTCACCGGCCTCAACCAGAAAAGGATGGCTGGCATTATGCGCCACATCGAACAGCACTTCGCCGCGCTTAAGCGTCACACGGCGATAGCCACCTGAAAACCTGACCGAAATCTGTGAATCGGTATTCAGAGAAATGCGCGAACCATCGCGCAGGGTCGTTGTGAGCTGCTGGCCCGGCAGGGTTTCATACATGACGGGCCGGGTCAGGTAGGCATAACCGCCCAGCAGGCAGAAGGCGACCACAGATGCCGCCGCCGCCAGCAGGACGGGAGCCTTACGGTCAGGCCTGCCCCGATAGGTGCGCCGACCGTGACCGGCAGACAGGGCATGGGCGCCCGGCAGGTGATCCCAGATATTCGTGGCGCGCGCGAAAGCGTCCTGATGGCCGCTGTCCTGCTCCAGCCAGGTCTTGAACCCCGCATCCGTATGGAGGGTGCGGTCATCGCCCTGAAGGCGCGCCAGCCAGGCGGCGGCCTCCGCATCCATCCGCGCTCGATCCATTTCATCAAGCGTTGTCATGTATTCATCCACTTCATCAGTTCTAAGGTTGCCCTGGCCACCTGTTTTTCCACGGCGCTCACTGTCATGTCTTCGGCGGCGGCTATGACCTTGAAACTCAGCCCGTCCAGCCGCCGGCTCAGCAGGATGCGCCGTGTCTTTTCGGGCAGCCTGTCCAGCCCCTGCGACAATTTTCGCAAACGCGCCTGCGCCTGGAAAATCTCGTCCGGTGGCGGGCGGTCATCGGCGGTATCGCGCAGGTCATCGGCCATGTCGACGAAGGGTGATCTTTTGCGGGCGCGGTTTCTGTCGAAGGACAGGTTGACGGCGGTTGTGACCAGCATCGCCTCGCGCGATTGAATCTCATGCGTCTGTTCATAGGCTCTCACGCGCAGATAGGCTTCGTGGACAAGATCATCGGCATCCTGACGATGGACGCCCTTTTTGAGAACGGCCCGGCGCGCTTTCGCCAGCATGTCTGTCAGGTTCGACATCGAGTTCCGCAAAGCTCCACCTTGTTTATCAGACGCTTTCACAGTGCGTATCTGACAAAGATAATATCCGAAAAGAGGCTTTTTCGCCTGTGCTTTGGCGTTATGGCGACGGCGGCTATGCGCATTCAAATGCCACAGCCCGAAGATTTTTGCACTTATGCGCCTCATCATGACCAGAAAAGCCTGTCATGGGCAGGCAATTCGCCTAGTATCGAGCGGCAAAAAAGCCAAAAACAACGCCGGAATATGCCAAAGCGACCAAGGGAAACGCCATACGGAAACGTAAGGAAGCGGGCAGTGGTGTTCGGCCTTGCCCTGCTGGCGTGCCCCTGTATTGCCACGGCCCGCACATCGGCCACCACCTATCATCTGCCCGCCGAAGCCCTGGACAGGGCGCTGATCGCGCTGGGGGCGCAGGCGCATGTCACCATCGTCTTCGTGCCGTCCACGGTGTCAGGCAAGCGGGCACCGGCACTGGAAGGCACCTATTCTCCCGACGACGCCTTACATATCCTGCTGGCCGGAACGGGGCTCGGCTACAGCCGCAGCAATGGCGGAGCCTATATGGTCACGGCTGTAAAACCGGCGGCAAGGCCCGCAGACCCGCGCAGCGTCGATGACGTCACGCGCGCCGACGCCAGCCAGCCGCAATATACCCCCACCATCATCGTGCGCGGCTATAAGGCCAGCCTCCGCCAGTCGCTGAACATCCGGCGCGCCTATAGCGGCGAACTGGAAAGCGTCGTGGCCGAGGACATCGCCAAACTGCCCGATAATAATGTTGCCGAAGCCCTGCAACGCATCGCCGGGATCAGTATTTCGCGCGATCAGGGCGAGGGGCGCACCCTGTCGGTCAGGGGGCTGGGGCCGGAATTTACCCGCGTGGAGATCAACGGCCTCGGCATTCAGGCCGCCACAGACGGCCCCACCCAGGGCGTCAATACGGGCCGGGGCGTTGATTTCAACGTCTTCCCGTCCGAACTGTTCAGCCGGATTGATGTGCGCAAGACATCAGGCGCCGATCAGGCGGAAGGGTCGCTGGGCGCCAATATCGACCTGATGACGCCGCATCCTTTCGATCTGCACGGCCCCGCCCTGACGATTTCCAGCCAGACCACCTATAATGATCTCAGCGCCAGAACGGGCCGCCGCGCCGCCTTTCTGGCCAGCCGCACCTTCGATCAGGGTCGTTTCGGCGCGCTGTTCTCGGCGGCCTACAACTTCACGCCGCTCGATATTCAGGGCGTGAACAGCGGCGGCTGGAATCAGGGCACGGCCAATGGCGGCTTTTGCCAGCCTACCGCCGCTACAGGTGGGCTTTGCGATGTACCGGCCGCCGATCTGGCCGCTTCGCTCGGGGCCTATGCGCTAAGTGATCAGCCCACCACCTATCATCCGCAATTCTATCGCTATACCGATCTGACCGGCAGCGCCGAACATCTGGGCGTCAATGCCAGTCTGCAATGGCATCCTTCCGGCCAGACCACCCTGACGCTCGATGCGCTCTATGCGCGTTTCCGTACACAACGAAGCGACCATTTTATCGAGGCCATCGGTTTCAGTCGTGGCGCAGCGCAGGGCGGCAAGCCGGAGATCGTGCCGCGACGGGTGGCGCTCGATGCCCATGACACCATGACCTACGGTCTGTTCGATAATGTCGATGTGCGTTCGGAACTGGGTATCGATAATTTCAGCACGGATTTTCACCAGATTTCGCTGCAACTCAAACACACCTTCAGCGACAAGGTTTTCATTGAAATTCTGGGCGGGTCGTCCGGCTCCGTCTTTGACAATGCCGAAGACCTGACGGTGCAGATGGATCGCCTGAACGTTGACGGCTACAGTTTCGATACGCGCGCCACGGGCCGCGAAAGACCGGCCATTGATTATAATTTCGACGTTACCAATCCGGTCAACTGGTATTTCGGGCCGCGCGTCGCTGTAGCGGGCGGCACAGGCCGCACAGGGCCGGAAATTCGTCTGCGACCCAATTTCGTCTATAATGACAACCAGACCTTGCAGGCCAAGCTGACCTATGATCCGAACAGCCATCTGCGCCTCAGTTTCGGCCTTCAGGCCAAGCGTTATGACTATAAGGTGGTGAGTTACCGCTTCGATCAGGGCGAGGCCGATTTTCCGGCCCCTTCCGTGCCGATGGCGGCGCTCACCCAGACCTTTTGCGGCCTGAAGGGCGTAAACCCGCCACCGGGTACGCCGCGCTGCTGGCTGGAGCCGGACGTTCAGGCCTTTATCACGGCTTACGACCTGTTTGCCGACACAGGCAAAACCGTTCTGTCCACCACCAATGCGGCGGCACGCGGCAATAATCGGGCCGTCCATGAAAGCGATGAATCGGCCTATGCGAAGCTGTGGTTCAGCCGCAGCCTGTTCGGGAAACCCTTGCGCGGCGACATAGGTGTGCGGCTGATCGGTTCGCGGCAGGAGTCCATCTTCTACAGCAATGTGCCGCTGTCCGCCGATCCGGCGGGCTTTGTGGTCAGTCAGGTTGAACGCCATTACAGCGATATTCTGCCGTCCACCAATATCGTCTTCGACAGTTCGGCTCATACCTTGTGGCGTTTCAGCGCGGCCAGGGTCATGGCGCGGCCACCCCTGAGCTATATTGCTGCCGCCACCAGTGTGATCGTCAATGGCGGCAATCGTCTGGTGCTGACCGGCAATCCCTATCTGAAACCCTATCGGGCCAGCACCTACGACCTGTCCTATGAATGGTATCCGGCGCGGGGCGGCATCGTCTCGCTCGGCCTTTTCTATAAGGACATCACCAACTATGTGCAGGCCCTGACCCACATAGCGCCTTTTTCAACCACCGGCCTGCCGTCCTCCCTGCTGGCCAATACAGGGGCTTCCGCCGGTGATGACTTCGCCATTTCCACGGTCGTCAATACGCATGGCGGCCCCTTGCAGGGGTTTGAGTTCAACTATCAGCAGCCGTTGAAATTCCTGCCCGGGATCTGGTCGAAATTCGGCACGACCTTCAACTATACCTATGTCATCAGCCGGATCGATTACAGCACCACATCGCCGACGGGCCCGCAAACCATTCGCGCCGACCTGCTCAATCTGTCACGCAATTCGGCCAATGCGACCCTGTATTTCAGTGACGGCCCTTTGCAGGCGCGGCTATCCGCCAATTACCGCGACAAATATCTGACCGCCGTGCCCGGCCCGTTCAATATGGACGCCAGCGGCGTCAATGGCGGCACCTATCTGGATTTTTCCCTCGATTACAAACTGACTCCCGATCTGGCCCTGACCTTCGAGGGGCTGAACCTGACCGATCAGGGCACGGAAACCTGGAACGGCCTCGAAACAAGGCTGGTCACCGATACGCGCCTGAGCGGTCGGCAGTTTGCGCTCGGCCTGCGCTATACCTACAGGCCGCGCAAATAATCGCGCCCTTTATCAAAAAAAACGCGGGGATCATGTCCGATATGCCTGCCTCAGTCGTCTTCCTGAATCAGAGGGCTGTTTTGACCTGTTAATGACACCGGTGTCTTGCGCTGGGTTCAGAGGGTCGGAGCGGAGCCATCTATAAAAAAACAAAACAGGGAGTTTAAGAATGAACACGAAGTCATCATATGCCAATCCTACGCGTAACCTGCTGCTGGCGGGCATTTCTCTGGCGGCGATTGTGTGGCAGGTGCCGGGTATCGCGGCGGCGCAGACGGCCAAATCCGATTCCGCAGATTCCAATACCGTCGTTGTTGTCACCGGCTATCGCGCGTCGCTGCAATCGTCGCTGAATGCGAAAAAACACGCCGATGTCATGCTCGACGCCATCACTTCGGACGACATCGCCTCCTTCCCGGAAGCCAATCTCGCTGAATCGCTGCAACGCATTCCCGGCATTTCGATCGACCGCGACAATGGCGAGGGCCGCCAGATTTCGGTGCGCGGACTGGGCGGCGATTTCACCCGCGTGCGCATCAATGGCATGGAGGCTTTGTCCACCGCCGGGGCCAATGATTCCGGCTCCAGCCCCAACAGTTCGCGCGCCTTTGACTTCAATACCTTCGCCTCCGAACTATTCAGCCGCGTGACGGTGCGCAAGAGCGCCTCGGCCGAAACCGATGAAGGCTCGCTGGGCGCCACGGTTGACCTGACCACCGGCCATCCGTTCGATTACAAGGGCCAGAAATTCGTCCTGTCGCTGGAAGATGCCTATTACGAAAACGGCAAGCACCAAAATCCGCGCATTGCCGGTCTTTATTCCAACCGCTGGTTCGGCGGCAAACTGGGCTTTCTGGTATCGGGCGCCTATCAGCAGCGCGACACCTCGATCAGCTCCTATGCCCGCCCACCCGGTTCATTCGACTACACGTACCGTGGCACGACCTGGCAAAAGGCCAAGGGCATCACGGCACCGAACATCTATGGTTTCGCAGTGCCCACCGGCACCGATCTGAGCGCCTATGGCATCACCAATCCGACGGCTATCGCCGCCCTGACCGGATCCGATCCCGCCGCCTATGCCGCCCTCTATCCCGACGGTACGGGCACGGCCTCGCTGGTGCGCATTCCGGCCCTGGCCACGCTCAATCAACAGGAACTGCATTCCGAGCGCCTGGGCATCACCTCTTCGCTGCAATGGCAGGTCAGTGATGATACGCGCGTCACGGTCGATTACCTGCATTCGCGCTTTCGCAATGAAAGCGTCAATTACCAGATCCAGAGCGTAGGCCTGAACCGCAACAACACCAATTCCACCTATTACACGGCGACTTCCAAGACCTCCACCGCGGTTAAACGCAAAATGTATCCGGGCCAATGTACACCCGCAGCAGGCTCGGATATTACCTACAGCCTCGATTGCGGTGCGCAACTCTACGGGACGACTCCAGCCTTTGCGACGGGTTCAGATGGCAAGGCCGCGGTGCTCGGCACCAACATATTCTCAGTAAACCCCAACAATCTTGACCCTTACGATTACTATAATAACCCGAATTCGGTTGGCTATACGCCCAGTTCGGACGGCATCGGTTTCCTGCCGTCTCTGATGGGTCGTCCGGCCACCAAGGTGCTGGCCGCCGATGTCAGCAACGGCGTGGCCGATTATCTGCAACTGGGCAATGTGGACTGGCGTTCGGGTGCCGATGCGGCCTATTACACCACCTTCTTTGATCAGCTTTCGACTCATATCGATCATACTTTCAACGACCGTCTCCATATGACCGCCGATATCGGTGCATCGCGCTCGCTCAACGACCAGGAAGGGCTGCTCGTTGAGTTCAACTCCATGGACCGTCCGGAGACCATGACCTATGACGCCCGTGGCGGCGGGTCGATGCCGCTTCTCGATCCAGGTTTTGACGTCTCCAATTCAAACAACTGGGGCATCGTCAAGGGCTTCTCGGCCATGCGGCACTACCGCACCCTGATCGAGAACAAGTATTATGCCGGCAAGTTCGATGTGGTCTGGGACTTTACCGACCATGACACACTGAAGTTCGGCATGACGGGTCGTCGTTATGATTTCTCAAGCCATCAGTGGCAGCGCCCGGTCGATACGTTAAACCCGACCGAAAAGGAGGCCGGCGTCACAGTCGCTTCGCTGGGATCGGTGCATGACTGGGGGCAGGGGCTGAGCGTGCCTGCGGGTATGCCGACCAGCTTCTTTGCGCCCGATCTGTCCGCCTTCTCCAAGACGTTTGGTTTCGACTGTAACTGCGTCAACAAGTATGGCGACTTCACCATCAGCGACAAGAAGAACAACACATCACAGTTCGGCGTACAGGAAAATGACCGCGCCGCCTATGTGCAGTGGGATTTCAACTATGCCATGCCGGTGGGCACTCTGAGCGGTAATCTGGGCCTGCGCCAGGTGGCCACGGATGTGCTGTCCACGGGCCGCGACAATAAGGGCCGCCCGCTGATCGGCACCCACAATTATTCGGACAGCCTGCCCTCGCTGAACCTGAACTACCAGTTGACCGACAATCTCTATTTCCGCTTCGCGGCAGCCAAGGTGATGGCGCGTCCGCTGCTCGGCAATCTGTCGCCGGCCGTCACGGCGATCAGCGTGCCAAGTACGGGTAATACAACCGGCGGCACACTGTCGATCGGCAACCCTCAGCTTAGCCCATTCCGCGCTGATGATTTCGATGCCGATGTGGAATGGTACTTCAAGAAGAACGCCCTTCTGTCGTTTGCAGTGTTCACCAAGAAGGTGAATTCTTATCCGCAGACCATCATCTATTCGGCGCCTCTGTCCACCTTCCTGAGCGCCGACAATATCGCGGCGCTCAGGCAGCAGTTCACCAATCCCGACCAGCTCGCTTATATCGATGGCGACAATACGTTCGATGCGCGTCAGTATCGCGATGCACCGGGCGGCACCCTGTCGGGTTGGGAGTTTGACTATCAGGAGGATCTTGATTTCCTGCCGGGCTTCCTAAAGAATCTGGGTGTGCAGTTTAACGCCACGCACATTCAGTCAAAGCTGACCTATATCCTCGACCCAGGCAGCGCCACCAAGCCGCAAACTCTTGGTTCTGGCCCATGGCTGGGCGCTTCACCCGATGCGGTCAACTTCACCCTCTATTACGAAGTGCCGCAATTTACGGCGCGTGTGTCGGTGGCTAAGCGTTCGGGCTATTATACCAACTACCCGATTGCCGCCGGTGCGTGCGCGCCGGGAGCTTGTGACTCGCCGCTGATCAATGATTTTGCCGGATCCAAGGGCACGACCAATGTGGATGCGGTCTTCAACTGGAATTTCGACGAGCATCTGAGTGCCCGTCTCGAAGGTTTGAATCTCACAAACCAGACGACAAATCGCTATGCCTATGTGGCCAATCCCGTGGTCACACAGTACGCGTCAACAGGTCGTCAGATAACGATTGGCCTGCGCTACAAGTATTAATCAGACCTGCGTTCACCCCCCTGCGCCGCCGTCGTACACTCCCCACTTCGGCGGCCAGATCTCCAGCTCCCCGTTTTGCGCCTGAGTATCACCGCAAAAAAGCTGGATCCTTGGCGCCGGTTTACAAAAACCGGCGCCATTTTTTTACAGGTGTCATCGATGCAGCCGATTGCCCTGCTTGCGCAGGGTATGAGGCTGGGCCTAGAGCAACGAGCGTTTAATTTGACTTACAAATTGAATGCGAGATGCGGAAAAACGTAAAATGGAGAGCGGGTTGCATTCCTTTGACCGATTCAATCAGAATGCAGACCGCTCTAGGTTTGCCAAACAGACGTAACAGGGACTAAAAACCATGAAAGTCTTCCTTTGCCTCACTGCGTGCCTGCTTGCGTTTTTGCCGGTTCTGACACAGGCGCAGGCCATCACGATGTCCGCCGACGGAAGGGGGGCTTATCCCACCGTGCAGGCCGCTGTTGACGCCCTGCATGACACCGGTGGCGAAATCGATCTTCAGCCCGGCACCTACCGCGAAAAGGTGACGATCAGCGGCGATAATGTGCATCTGAAAGGGCTGGGCGCCAAGCCTGATGATGTCGTCATCGTCTGGGGCGACAGCGCTGCCAACACCGGCTCGACGTTTAAATCGCAAACCGTGCTCGTCACCGGCGATGGCTTTCACGCCGACAATCTCACCATCCAGAATGACTATTCCAAACACAGTGATGTCGGCTCGCAGGCTGTGGCCCTGTCCCTGACCGGCGACAAGGATGTGCTGACCCATGTGCGCCTGCTCGGCGCGCAGGATACGCTGTACGTCAATAAGGGGCCGGACGGGCGCATGAGCCGCGACTATTTCGCCGACTGTTTTATCGAAGGCCATGTCGATTTCATCTTCGGCAATGCCAAGGCCTATTTTCAGGGCTGCGAAATCCATGGCATTGCCCATTCCGAAGTGATGTACACAGCCCAAAGCCGCAATGCCCCCGATGAGGACAGCGCCTTCGTCTTTGATCACTGCACCTTTACGGCGGGTGCCGGCGCACAGAATGTCAGCCTTGGCCGTCCGTGGCGGGCCTATGCCTCTGTTGTGCTGCTCAATGCGAACATCAAAACACCGCTGGTCAAGGGCGGCTGGCGCGAATGGCATCCGGGCGAAACCGACAGGCTCAAAACCACCTATTACGCCGAATATCAATCGACCGGCCCCGGCGCTGACCCGACCGGCCGCGAGCCTTACAGCTATCAGCTTACCGATGCGCAGGCCGCCCGGTGGCGCTTAGACAGCTTCTTCAAGGGCGATACCGACTGGTTGCCCAAAGACGCCCGATAAACACCCATAACAATACAGGAAACGCCACATGAAACCGCTTTTTTTCACCACCCTGTGCGCCGCTGCCCTGATGGCCGCCCCGGCTCTGGCGCAAGTCCAGCCGACCTATAGTCCCGCCCCGCCGCACCTGTCGGCGGATCAGTTGCCCGCCGTGACCGATGCGGCCAAGCGCGCGGCGATCAAACATATCGAACCCGACAAGATCATTCTGGTCGGCGATTCCACCACCCAGGTCGGCAGCGGCTGGGGCGGCGCCTTTTGCGACAACCACGTCACTTCGTTCCTTTCGTGCCTCAATCTGGCGCGCGGCGGACGCGGCACGTTTGATTATCGCGCCGAAGGCTCATGGGATATTGCGCTCGGCGAAATGAAAGTGCCGGGCTACCGCCACGTCTATGTGCTGATCCAGTTCGGCCATAACGATCAGCCGGGCAAGCCGGGACGCTCCACCGACCTTTATACGGAATATCCGGCCAATCTGGCGCGCTATGTCAAGGAGGTGCGCGCCGCCGGGGCCATTCCGGTGCTGGTGACGCCGCTGACGCGACGCTCGTTCAAAAACGGCTCGTTGCAGGCCGATCTGAACGCCTGGGCGGAAGCCGTGCGCAAGGTGGCTGCCGACACCCACACGCCGCTGGTCGATCTCAACAAGGCGTCGACCGACGCCGTGCAGGCGATGGGGCCGGTTGCCGCGATCAGCCTGTCAGAAACGCCGCCGCCGTCTTTCGTGATCGATGCCGCGAAGACCGGCACCACGGTCGGCGCGCCGAAAAACGGCAAGCCCGCGCCGGAAATGGCCAATGAGACGCTCGATACGCCGCAAGGCCATCCGACAGTGGTGTTTGACTATACCCACCTTGGCCCCAGGGGCGCGGAATATTTCGCCCATATGGTGACGGTCGAACTGGCGAAAGCCGTGCCCGATCTGCGCCGCGAGCTGGTCGATAAACTCTATCCCACCCCCTATGACATGCCCGCTGGATATTGATCATGCGCCAGATTGATCGTCGCCGCCTGCTGGGCCTGACCGCCGCAGCCCCGCTTGCCCTGAGCGCCGTCAGGGCGTCCGCCGACACGCCCATGCCTGCCTCCGGCCATCTGGGGCAGGCCATGCCCATCCCCGATGAAGGCTGGCAGATGTGGCTGGATCCGAAGGCGACATGGCAGGACGACGCCATCTACCTGCCCGATGATGTGCCGCCGCTTGACACCCTGCCGGTTCATCCGCCCACAGGTGGCTGGGCGCAACTCACAACAGCCGCCTCGCGCGAGGTGACGCTGCCTGCCACGGTCGAGCAGTTCGACTGGGGCCAGTTTGGCCTTAGGCCCTACACAGCCGATGAATATCGCTATGCCGATGACGATCCCGTGCCGCAAAACGGTGCCTATGTCGGCATTTCGTGGTGGTGGCGCGACATCGCCATTCCGGCCTCGGCGCACGGCCAGCAGGTCTTTCTGCATATCCGGGGCGCGCGCCTGCGGGCCGAGGTGTTTCTCAATGAAAATCTGGTCGGTTATTCGATCATGTCGGAACTGCCGATCACCTGCGATCTGAGCGCCGCCATGCGTCCCGGTGAGGCGAACCGGCTGGCCATCCGCCTGACCAATCCGGGCGGGCGCTATGACTGGAAGGATTCCAACAGCCTCACCTGGGGCCATGTGAAATTCTATGAATCGCACGGCTTTGGCGGGCTCGACCGCGGCCTGGCCTTGAGCCTTCACCCCAGGGCGGGCCGCATAGGTGACGCCTGGGTGCTGAACGTGCCCGAACCGCGCACCATGACCGCCCATCTGGAGCTGGAACTGGCCGCGCCGGTCAGCGCCGGGGCTTTAAAATCGCAACTGAGCGCCAGCCTGATGGATGATCAGGGCCAGCCCGTCGCCGCCGATGTCACGCTCGAAGACGTGCAGATCAAGGGCCGTCTCGCCACGGCGCGGTTTCGCCTCAGCGCGCCCACGGCGAAGGTTTGGGATCTCGATACGCCCAACCTGTACCGCGTGCAGCTCGTCTGGTGCGATGGTGCGGCGCGTGACAGCGCCGAGGTGCGTTTCGGTTTTCGCTGGTACAGTCCCGAAGGCATCGGCTCCAATGCCATGCTGCGGCTCAATGGCCACCGTATCAAGGCCTATTCGGCGATTTCGTGGGGCTATTGGGGCTATAACGGCCTGTGGCCGACGCCCGAACTGGCAAGGCGCGAGGTGACGGCGGCCAAAACGCTCGGCCTCAATGCGCTCAGTTTCCACCGCAATGTCGGCAAGCGCGAAGTGCTCGATCGTCAGGACGAGATGGGCCTGTTGCGCAGCATGGAGCCGGGCGCGGGGCGGCAAGCCATCGGGCGCGATCTCAAGCCGGGCGAAAGTCTGTCGGTCGCCGATCGTTTCAGCCGCGATTTCATGGTGGCCAAGTGCAAGGCGATGGTGCGCGCCTTTCGTTCGCACCCCAGCCTTGTCCATTACACGCTGCAAAACGAGGTATCGGCCAATCTCAGCAACCCCGATGTCGAAGCGGTGCTGGCCGCCATGCACGCCCTCGATCCCAGCCGCACGGTTATCCTCAATGACGGCTTTGTCGGACGCGGCGCGGCGCAGGCCATGTTCCTGCCCTATGATGATCACTATTACCGCTCGGACGTGGAAAAGGCCGGTGGCTGGTGGGTCAATCATCAGGGGGCGGGCGATCAGTGGTACGATAAGTTCTACGTCGATAAGGACGACTTTGTGCATCGTGAAACCATGCCGGAAGCCATTGTCGAATTTGGCGAAATGGAAGGTTGCGCGGTCTGCGACGATCATGTGAGGATGGTGGCCGACATCCTGCAACACGGCGGTCACGCCTACGATCTGGCCGATCATCAGGCGATTATCGCCGGGGCGGGCGGCTTTCTCGATCAATGGGGTTTCCGTGAGGCTTTTCCGACCACGGAGAGCTATTTCCTCGCCGTCGGCCAGAAGCAGTATGACTCCTGGCAGAACTATCTCGAAAACATCCGCATCTGCGATCAGGTCGATATGGCGGCGATCAGCGGCTGGGAATCGACGGCCATCGAAAACCATTCCGGCATTGTCGATAATCTGCGCTATTTTCATGCCGATCCGGCGCGCATGTCCGTCAGCCTGATGCCGGTGCGACCGGTCGCCAAGCAAAGGCGCATGACCTATGCGCAGGGCGAGGCGGCGGAACTCGATCTGTGGCTGCTCAATGATACGGGCGCGGCGGTAACCGGCAGGCTGCATTTAAGCGTCATTGATCAGGCGGGGCAGACGACGCCCATCGGCTATTACGATGTGCCAGCCCAGACGGCGGATGTGTTCAGCTATCTGGTCGCCGAAAAAGTAATGACGCCGGTGCTGAAAGGCGAGGGCGCACACACCATCCTGTTTGAGCTTGAGGGCCGTCCGGGCGTGACCTTCCGCCGCCAGCTCTGGGTGGTGGATACGGGGGTGAAGCTCGCCAGACCCCTGCGGATCGCCGTTTCAGGCATTGCTACATCCCTGCGCGATCAGCTTTCCGCCCTGCCGGGCGTCACCCTTGCCGATTTCACGGCGGGCGGTGCCTATGACGCCGTGATCGCTTCGGGCCTCAAGGCCGATGAGATCGCCCGCCGCCAGATCGGTGACCAGACCGGCAATGAAGCCGCGCCAAAAAAAGGTGAAAAGCCGCCGCTGGTCCTGGGACAGGTGCCGGACGATGTGCTGGAGGCGGTGAGCAAAGGCCTGCCGCTGCTGGTCATGGCCCCGGAAGACGGTCTGGCCGACGGCATCGCCCGCCAGCTTTCACAGCTTGGCCTGTTCGGCTATTCGGGTCAGGTGGGTGATTTGCGCGCGCCGTGGATGGGCAACTGGAACGTGCTGCGCCGCCATCCGGTTTTCTCAGGCATCCCGACGGACTGTTGCGCCGGGCTGTGGCACCAGATCGAGGGGCCGCCGTCCAATGGCCTGCGCGTGGCAGGCGAGGGCATCGAGATCATCGCCGCCTATTCGCGTGACCATGACCGCCTGATGGGCGCTGCCTCGTTTAGGGTACGCAAGGATAAGACGAAGCTTTTGTTTCATCGTATGCCCGATATGGTGGCCCCCTTGCAAACCCGCTTCCTGATCAATGCCCTGAATGAACTGACAGATGGCCTGACGCTATGAGATATGTGCTGATTTTCACCCTGATGCTGTTCGCGGCTCCGGGGCTGGCGGCGACGCCGGTTCCGGGCGCGTGGGTGCCCGATCAGGGTGACGGCAGCTATCGCAATCCGGTGCTGCAAGGCGATTATTCCGATCCTGACGCCATCCGGGTGGGTGATGATTTTTACCTGACCTCGTCCTCATTCAGCAATGTGCCCGGCCTGCCCATTCTGCATTCCAGGGATATGGTCAACTGGCAGATTATCGGCCACGCCCTGCCGCAACTGAACCCTGTCGATCATTACCGCACGCCGCGCCGTGGCGGCGGGGTATGGGCACCAGCGCTTCGCTTTCATGCCGGACGGTTCTACATCTATTACCCTGATCCAGATTTCGGCATCTATATGGTCAGCGCCCGCGATCCGAAAGGGCCGTGGAGCGCGCCGGTACTGGTGGACGCCACCAAAGGCGCCATCGATCCGTGTCCGTTCTGGGACGATGATGGCCGGGCCTATCTGATCCACGCCTTCGCCAAATCGCGGGCGGGCAAGAACAATATGCTGGTGTTGAAGCCCATGAATGCCGACGGGACGCATACATTGGGCGAGGGCAGGGTGCTGATCGATGGCGCGCATCTGCCGCAGGTGAAAACCTCGCTCGGCATGGCGGACTGGTCGGTGATCGAAGGGCCGAAGCTCTATAAGCGCGATGGCTGGTACTATATCTTCGCCCCCGCTGATGGCGTCAAGAATGGCTGGCAGGCCGTGTTTCGCGCCCGCACCATCAATGGCCCCTATGAGGCGCGCGACGTGATGGATCAGGGGCCGCCCGATGATTTAGGCCCCGCCAACGGCCCGCATCAGGGCGCGCTGGTGGATGCGCCGGATGGCAAGAGCTGGTTCCTGCATTTTCAGGACACCGACTCCTATGGCCGCCGCGTCTGGCTGGAGCCGGTGACATGGAAAAACGACTGGCCGGTGATCGGACGTGAGGGTGACAATGGTATTGGCCGACCGGTGGCGGGCGGGCAAAAGCCGGTTCAGGGCCAACCCGTCTCGATCCCGGTGACCGGCGATGATTTCGCGCATGGCCTGAACCTCGGCTGGCAATGGAACGCCAATCCCGGCGCGGACTGGGCCGATACCTCCACGCCCGGTCTGTTGCGCCTCAAGGCCGTGCCGTCATCGGCCAATCTGTGGGAGGCGGGCAATGTGCTGACACAAAAGCTGCCCGCTATGGGTTTCAGCGTCACAACCCGGATGACATTTGCGCCGCGCAATATCGGCGAGCGGGCGGGACTAATCCTGTTTGGCCGCGCCTATGGCTTTATCGGTCTGGTCAATACCGCCCAGGGTGTGCGCATCGAACAGGTGGTGCGCGACAGCGCCAAGGCCAACGCGCCGGAAACGACGGATGTGGCCGATGCGGCTGTCAGCGGCCCGGTGTGGCTGAAGATGACGCTGGTGCCCTATCAACATGCAACGGGGCCATCCGAATATAGTCCGCAATGGCCGGCCATGCTGACCCTGACCGATGCAAAGGTCAGTTTCAGCTACAGCCTTGATGGGCAGACCTTCACGCCGCTGGGTAATGATTTCGTCAGCCAGCCCGGTGAATGGGTCGGCGCGCAGATCGGCCTGTTCGCGCAAGCGCCTTATGGCACGCCAGGCGCATCAGCGGTGGGTAACGGATCGGCGACGTTCGGGCCGGTGAGGGTCTTGAGATGATGCGCACCTCATTGAGCGTAATTTCGGGGACTTACAATGTCTGAGGGTCGCAAAGAGGTGGGCTGGTCGAACCGCGCACAACAAGTATGGACTCAAAGTGAATCAGGCGTGCATCGTGCTCGCCGATCAGGCATTCGGCGGCGGCGCGGCCCATATTCGTGATCGGCATACGCACCGTGGTGAGCGGCGGCGACACCCACGAGGCGATCGGGCTGTCGTCAAAGCCGATCAGGCTGAGATCGCCGGGAATCTTCAGGCCCAGTTCCATGGCGGCGCGATAGACGCCGGTGGCCATCTCGTCATTAGCAGCGAAGATGGCGGTGGGGCGCTGCGGCAGACTCAACAAGGTTTGCGCAGCCTCATAACCGGAATCGAACGTATAGGCGCCCTCGATACGATGATCCTTGGCAAGAGCAAGGCCGTGGGCGGCCAGCCCTTCGTTAAAGCCGAGATCGCGTTCCACCGAAGAAGCGTAGCCGGCGGGGCCGGTAATGAAGCCGATGCGCCTGTGGCCGAGTCCGATCAGGTGTTCGGCGGCGGCGCGGCAACTGGCGCGATCGAGAGATATGACCTGATGGCCGTGCGACAAGGCTGTGCCGGGGGAGCCGGGATGGGCGGTGATGCGCACAAAAGGCACATCATACTCTTCCAGCAGGGTCAGCAGTTCGGCATTCTCCGACAGGGGTGGCAGGATGATGACGCCCGCCGGACGCTGCACTTCGATAAAGTCACGCAGGTCTTTGGAGAAGTCCGGGCTTTTGCGGTCGCAGGGATGGACCACCAGCTCGATTCCCGAACCACGCAGGCGTTCAAGCACGCTGGCCTGCATGGTGACGATATATTGCGCGTTGGGATTGTCATAGATCATCGAAATGAGGAAGGAGCGGCGAAAGGCCAGGCTTCGCGCCTGAGGCGTAGGCCGGAAATTGACGCGCGCGATCACTTCATTGACCCGTTCGCGCGTTTCCTCGCGCACATTGGGCGAATTGTTGATAATCCGCGATACGGTCTTCTTGGAAACCTTGGCCAGTCGCGCCACGTCATTGATGGTGGCACGGCGGCGGCGCGATTCGAATTCGGCGAAATCTCCCTGTTCGGATGCTTCTGACATGGATTTCTTTCGTTATAAACGGCCGGGCCTGGACAGCCCGCACACAGTTGCAAGCTATGCAATAAATATTCATGAATGGTCACGCCGCTTTGCGCAACGATAAAAGAACAGCTTGCCAAAGACCTGCATTTTGATTTATGACACCGGTTACCAAAGACGATTTCCCGCACCGGCGCAAGCGTTCTGTCCGGCGAGGTTTTTCAGCATAGAGCGCATTTCGATCTGATAGACTCAGATCGGCGCTCTAAGGTTTTGTTTTATCGCTCTTCCTTATCCAAAAAATGGATCCACATTTTAGGAAACGCTCTCATGTCGATGAACACGCTGTCGATCCTCCATTTTACGTTTTCCGCATCTCGCATGCAATTTGTACGTCAAATGAAACGCGCGTTGCTCTGGCGCGCTGTCAGAAGCGCTGACGCAGAGCCACGATATGTTGCGCCACTAAGGGATCACTCTTTGGCACAGAAATGATACCGGTTACCTAAATTTTATAAAAGGCCAAAAGGCCAGTAAAACAGGGAATTTATACTATGCTGAAAACACTATCCACGCTGGCTCTGGCAGCCGTCATCGGGCTTCCTGCCAGCGCTTTGGCGATGACGTCTGACGCCACGGTCACGCCGGGTTACCACCTCAACCGCTCGACCTATGATATTCTCGGCTGGGCGAAAGACACCAAGGGTGGCCGGGGCGGGCGCATCATCCGCGTCACCAATCTCAACAAGGATGGGCCCGGTTCGTTCCGCGCAGCGGTTGAGGCCAAAGGGCCGCGCATCATCGTGTTCGAAGTCGGCGGGGTGATTGACCTTGATTCCGATTCGATCCGCATCAGCGAGCCTTACGTCACCATTGCGGGCCAGACCGCGCCGTCGCCGGGAATCACCTTCATCAAGGGTGAGTTCAACATCGCCACCCATGACGTGATCATGCAGCACGTCATGGTGCGCACCGGCGAGGCGGGCCATGCGAAGAAAAGCGGCTGGGAGGCGGATGGCCTGTCCACGCGCTCGGCCTGGAATGTCATCGTCGATCATTGCTCGTTCTCGTGGGCGACCGATGAAAACCTGTCCACCTCCGGCCCGCGTTTCGACGGCAAGGATGTCCATGAATGGCGGCAGAACACCTCGCATAACATCACCTACAGCCATGATCTTGTTTATGAGGGCCTGCGCAATTCGACGCACGGCAAGGGCGAGCATTCCAAGGGCGGGCTGATCCACGACAACAATACCGGCATTCTTTTATACGCCAATCTCTACGCTTCAAACGAGGAGCGCAACGCCCTGTTCAAGGGCGGGGTTCATGCCGCCGAGATCAACACCATGATCTACAATCCCGGCCAGAAGGCGGTGCATTACAACCTGATCGCCCACGAATGGGAGACGCATCCGTTTGAAACCGGCATAATCACCCTGATCGGCAATGTCTATCGTCAGGGGCCGGATTCGCGCGCGGGCCTGCCGCTGTTCACGCTGGGCGGCGACGGCGATGTCGATCTTTACATGCGCGACAATATCGCCGTCGATATGTACGGCAATCCGCTGCCGATGACCGGAACCTACACGACCGGCTCCGCCAAGATCATCGAAGCCAGGACGCCGTATCTGCCCGACGACATCAAGATTATTCCGGCCAGTAAGCTTGAGGACGAAATTTATGAATCGGTCGGTGCCCGTCCGTGGGACCGCGACGATGTCGATTTCAAGATTCTGTCGGATGTGGCCGAAGGGCGTGGCGAGATCATCGATTCCGAGGCGCAGAACTATTACGGCTATCCGAACTACAAGCCGACGAGCCGCCCCTTTGTCGTGGCCGACTGGACTCTCGACGATATGAGTCCGAAGGCGGGCTGGGCATCACTGTACGTCCACGCCTACCCTAAGCACTGAACGGGCAAACCGACCGGATGGCCAAGCGTCTGTCCGGTCGGAACCTCCGGAGCTCGCTGCGAAGGGGTTAGGTGCCCTGCTGGATAAACGGCACCCTGGCGAACAGCTTGCGCTCTTCGCCGCGCGGATCATTGACTAGCTGTGGCGTCACATTCATCACCATCGTTTCGCGTTTTTCGAGCGAATAGGGCGTCCAGGCGGGCAGGGCGTTCGTCTGGGGCGAACCTGAGCGTGCAAAGGCGATGAAGGCGTCGGAGAACAGATCGGCCATATGACGGGCATCCTGCCCGTTGCCCGACAGCGATCCCGGCACCGCCGTGTTGCGGAAAACAAGTGGAATATCAATCATGTGCTGGGCGCGGTATTTGCCGCCGTCGCGCGGTGAACTGAAATCGACCTGATAGGCGAAGGCGGGCGCCCCTTGGCGGGCGCGGGCCTCGTCCTCCTCGATGGCGCCGCGCCATGACCGGCCAGCCGTGCTAGCCGCAAAAAAGACCTCGCTCGGTGTCATGGCGGGATAGAGTTTGCGGTAGGTTTCGATGACCAGATACGGGTCAATATCGACGCGATAGGCCGGCGGCAGCCTGGCGGGCAGTTCGTCCCATGTCAGCTCGAAATTGTGCGGATCATTGCCGAGGAAGGCGCGCGTCTCATCGTGGGTGTTGCCGATCATCATCGGAATATGGCGCGATTGCTCCGGCGCGTCGGGCCAGAAGGGGTGGCGGAACAGGATCGTCTCATCCAGCACCGGGCCGAAATAGAGGCCGCCTGAGCCGATCACGGGGTCTGTGGCGTGCAGGGCGTCGATCAGCGCGGCTATCGGCAGGGTCTGGATTTTGGCGAGGCTGTCGGCATCGCTACCGAGGCCAAGCGCCTTCAGATAGGCTTGCGCGCGTAACGTCGCATTGCCGGGGCCGGACGCCGTCACCTGCTGGCCGCTCATGGTGGCGGCGCGGTGGAACAGGCCCGTCGCGGCGGGCGTGGCCATCATGGTGGCGATCTTGGCCCCGCCGCCCGATTGTCCGAACACCATGACGCACTCCGGATCGCCGCCGAAGCTGGCTATATTGTCACGCACCCATGTGAGCGCCAGATGCAGGTCCATCTGACCGGTATTGCCGGAATATTGGAGGGGTCTTAACGTGTCGGGCGTGTGCTCAAGGCGCGAAGCGTTAGTACCGCCCGACACAGCGCGTTCTAAACGCGCCAGATAGAGATACCCGAAACTGTTGAGGCGGTGATTGACCGTCACCACCACCACGTCGCCATGCGTGGCGAGATTTGTGCCGTCATACAGCGGATCGGAGCCCGAGCCGGAATTATAGGCCCCGCCGTGGATGTAAAACAGCACAGGACGTTTTTTGGCCGGGCTGGCTTGCGGTGTCCAGATATTGAGAAACAGGCAGTCTTCCGATTGCGGGCAGTCATCGGGCTTGCCGCTTTGCGGGGCGGCGTTGCCGTAGGTTTCGGCGGCGGCGATGTCATGCCACGGTTCGGGTTTCACCGGCGGCTGGAAACGCGCCCGGCCGGTATCCGCACCATAGCGCAGGCCGAGGAAGACGGCGCACCCACCCTTGACCTGACCACGCACCCGTCCGTTCGTGGTGGTGACCACGGGTGCGGCGGTTTGGGAAAAGGCGGGGGCGGCCGTCGCGGGTAAGGTGATGGCGGCGGCTGCCGTGCCCAATCCGATCAGGGTTTCGCGACGGTTCATAAGCAGTCTCCCATTCTTATCCCTCTCCCCATGCGCATGGGGAGAGGGGAAGGTTAAATCGGCGAATCGGCCAGCACGTCCGACAGTTTCGGGAAGGCCGCCGAGCAATCGCGCGGCGCGGCATCGCCCGTGCGCTGGTCGTCCACCGTCACATCGCGGTCGGTCGAGGGCTTGATCAGACCGGCAAAGCTGACCGGACCGGGGCCGAAAATAACGTGGGTGGCCAGCGGATCGGGGCCGTCTTTCGGGTTGTGATTGCCGATGACGAGCGGTGTCTGATCGAAGACGACATTATCAAAACGCACGCCCAACGGCAGATGCTGACCCTGATCATCAAAGCCGCGCAGCACGATGCGCTGCTTATCCTTGAATTTCACGCTGCCGAGATCATGGACATTGCGCAAGGTAATGTCGGCAAAATCGGGAAAGTCCGTGCCCGACTTTTTGGCATAGGCGGTGTCAAGCACGATGGGATTGAGCTGGCCGCGCATACAGATGTCTTCAAACACCACATTCGTCACCTTGCCGCCGCGGGAAGCGTCCGACTTGATGCGCAGACCGTTATTCTGGGCGCTGTCCATGCCGTCGAGCGACAGGTCATAGACGTGGATGTCATGATCGCCGGAATCGGTTTCGGAGCCCAGCGACATGCCATGACCATAATAGAAATGGTTGTGGGCAATGGTGATCAGGCTGGCGGGTGCGTCGCCATGCGCCTTGATGGCGACATTGTCATCGCCGGTCGAGATATAGCTATAGGCCAGAAGCACATGGTCGGACTGGCCTGGATCGAAGCCGTCCGTGTTCTTGACCGTTTCGGGCGTGAAGCAGGTGGCGGGCGTTACCGTGTCAGGTGTCGAACCTTCCGGGCAGGCGTAACCCGGCTTCGTATAGACCATCGACGGCGACAGGATGCGGATACCCCAGGCGGTGAAGCCACTCAGGCCGTTGGAAACGATGTGAAAATTCGGGCTGTTCTCAAAGGTGACGCCGTGCAGGATGAAATCCTTGCCGCCGTCAATCTGCAACAGGCGGAAATTATGCTGGATCAGGCCCTGTTTGGTCTGCCAGGCCACGTCCCACCACGAGCGCTTGCCGGCGTTCGGGCCGCTCAGCAAAAGGGAGCCGCCGCGCCCGTCGATCCTGCCTGCGCCGACGATCCCGGCATGATCGGCATTCTTTGTCCAGATCAGCGAGGTGCAGGATTTTTTGCCAACCCGGTTGGCCGTGCCGCAGTCGCCGGGGCCATTATCATAGTCCTTTGGATCACGTGAGGCGAACAGCGTGACGCCGTTGTCGATCCACAGGATGACGCCGGTTCTGAGCTGGATCGGCGAGGTCAGGAAGCCGTCCTCACCGTGTTCGCCCGCCACCAGCTTCACCGCCCCATCATGGCAGGCGTCGATCGCCATTTGCAGCCGTTCCTGGTCGGGGTGGGTGGTCTTGCCCTGCGCATCGACCGCATCAAGCGAACCGTGATCCGAGGTCAGGGTGGCCTTCAGGGTGGCGCAAACATGCGTCGGCATGGCCGGTTCGCTGACCAGCCCCCATTGGGTCTGCACGGGTGCGTCAGCCGCCCGCGCAATGCCAGCCAGCAGCGCGAACGCCGCGCAGGCGGTGATCAGATGGATTTTGGAAACCGGTGTCATATAGCTGTGTCCCTGTTCGCCCGTGATATTTTGACAATGGATTTTTGGGCTGTTGGCCATCTTTGTGCGGCCTCAGTCCACCCTTTGTCAATCCCCGCTATTGACAGAAAAGTGACTTCGAGGGGCGCGGAAACGGAAGACGGACGAATCGTGACGCGACATGCGTTATGAGCGGCTGCAACTTCAGTCCAGTCCGCGCTAATCCGCTTGACATCGAAATGACACCGGTATCAACTGGGGCCATAACAGGGAAGACTGCGAAGGGTGCTATGAATCGGATCAAGCTGAAATTGGCCCTGACAGGGGTTTGCGTTGTGGCGCTGTGGGCGGGTAGCGCAGGCGCCGCGACGATCGGGACGAACCCGCCCGCCCTGTCGCTGACGCAAAGCCGCCTTGATGCGCTGCCACAGGCGCAAGGCGCTGAGTGGGCCGCCTATCTGGCGCGTTCAAAGGCGCAAGAAGCCGCTGACAAGGCGGCCCTGAGCGCCGAGCGCAAGGGGCTGGCACAGATCCCGCCGCCGCCACAGGAAGGCCACGGCGACACCCTGCCGCTGGACAAGCCCGACGGCTGGTATGCGACGGCACCAGCGCGCCACATCGCCGACGTGATCGTTTCCTTCCAGACTCCGGCGGGCGGCTGGGGCAAGAACCAGCGCCGCGATGGCGAGCTGCGAAAGCCGGGGCAGGCCTATGTCGCCGATAACAGTTCAAAATTTCTTGGGCCCGACGATTACGACACGCCGCATGATCCGCAATGGAACTATGTCGGCACGCTCGACAACAACGCCACCACGACGGAGATGCGCTTTCTGGCCAGGGTCGCCGCCCAGGTGCCTGGGCCGGAAGGCGACGCCTATCGCAAAAGCTTTCTGAAGGGCGTGCACTATCTTCTCAACGCGCAATATCCGAACGGCGGCTGGCCGCAGGTCTGGCCGCTGGAAGGCGGCTATCATGACGGCGTGACCTATAATGATAATGCTGTGGCGCTGGCGGCGATGGTGCTGAGCGATGCGGCCTCAGGCAAGGGGGACTATGCCTTTGTGCCGCCCGATGTGCGTAAAGCGGCGGGCGCGGCGGCGGCGAAGGCTGTGCAGGTTATTCTGGCCACGCAGGTCAGGGTCGGCGCTATGCCGACGATATGGGCGCAGCAATACGATCCGCTGACCCTGCAACCGGAATCGGCGCGTAATTTCGAGCCGCCCGCCCTTGCCAGTGATGAAAGTTCGGATGTGCTGATCTTCCTGATGCAGCAGCCCGATCCGTCGCCCGCCGTCATCGCTGTGGTGCATGACGCCGTGGCATGGCTGAAGGCGCACGAACTGCGCGATCTTGCCTGGACGCGCACCGACAAGGGGCGTGAGCTTGTATCTTCGCCGGGCGCAGGGCCGATCTGGGCGCGTTATTATGACGCCGAGACAGGAAAGCCGGTGTTCGCCGACCGCGACAAAAGCCTGCATGATGACGTGGCCGAACTCAGCCTTGAACGCCGCAATGGCTATAACTGGTTCTCGACCTCGCCACAGAAGGCGTTCGATGTCTATGCTGATTGGGCGAAGATGCATCCGGCGGGCTAGATTGGCTGGTGTGTGGCTCAGGGCGGAAGGCGGAAGGTGGTAGGCCTTCCGCCTTTTTCATGTCCGGCTGCCGGCGGGTTTCCGAACCGCGAAAACAGACAAAAAAAGAGGCGCTGCCTTGCGACAGCGCCTGCGAAGTTTGAGCAGTTGAGGAGAGAGGATCAGTACTTGTAACGGATGCCGACATAGTATTGGCGGCCATCGTTCAGATATTCCAGCATGGCGTTGGAGTCGGTATTGCCCTGCGCGGTATCATAGTAATCGAAGGAATCGCTGTCTGGCACATTGGTCAGGTTGATGCCCTGGAAGGTCAGGGTCAGGTGCTTGGTCAGATTATAGGTAATCTGTGCATCGATATCGGTAATACCGTTCTTACCCTGGAAGGCGGCACCAGAACCTGGGTTGAGCTGTTGCAGATACTTGTCGCGGTGCGAGGCGGTGATACGTGCCTCGAATTTCGAGTCCTGATAATAAAGCGTGGTATTCCAGGAATTGGGCGACATGCCGAGCAGATTGGCCTTGATGACGCCCTTCGTCGTCGAAGCGGAGGTATAGTAGCTGATCGTCGAATCGACGTGGGTGTAGTTGAACACACCGCCCAGATTTTTGAAGTACCAGGGCAGGAAACTGAAGGTGTCCTGCACGTTGAATTCCCAGCCGCGCAGGATTCCACCCGGCGTATTGACCGGATTCTTGATCGTGGCTGAGGTATCCGGGCTGAGCTGGCTGTAACCTTGCGCGTCGAGCTGATCCTGCGTAACGCCGAGATCGGCGAGCGTACCGGTATAGGACAGGGTCTGGATATAGGAGGTGATGTCTTTGTAGAACAGACCGCCCGAAATCAGGGCGTCCTTCGACCAGTACCATTCGGCATTCAGATCGTAATCGGTAGCGCGGATCGGGTTGAGGTTGGGATTGCCGCCCGACCAGGTGGGGGTGCCCGCCGTCAGGTCGAGCGTGCCATTGGGCACCAGTGATTGCATAGTGGGCCGCGCCATGACCTTGGAGGCGGCGAAGCGGATCAGAACATTGTCGATCGGCTCGGCGATAATGTTCAGCGCCGGCAGGGTATCGGAATATTTACGTTCGGTGGTCACATGGGTGAAGCTGGTGCCGGCCTTGTTGGCCTGTATGCCCTGCACCGTCTGATCGGTGGTCACGTAGCGCACACCGAGATTGCCGCGCACATTGATACCGAAGACATCATGGTTGAAATCGGCCTGCACATAGCTGGAGCCATCGCGTTCGGTCGCGGCCTGATTATAGGGCGCAGCCTTGGCGGTAGTTTGTGACAGACGAAAATCGCCATATTGGTTGACGCAGTTACAATTATAATGGATGGCGTTGTCGATCTTGGCCAGATCGGGCATCAGCCAGGTGGTGCCAAAAGCCGTTATCGGCTGAGAATAGGACAAAAGATCAGCATTGAGCAGGTTCGAGGCGGCATGGCCATTGGCGCTGGGCAGGGGCTCTGTCGAATCCGCCAGCCAGAACTGGCTGGTCGAGAAGCTGTATTTCTTGGATTGCACACCAGCCTCAATCTTGAAGCCGTTGTCGAAATCATAGATGGCGCTCAAAGAGGCCGTGCCGAAATCATTCTTGGTGGTGTTGGGACGCAGGCGCACCAGTGAGGCATCGCCCAGGGCCGTTGAGTCCGACATCTGCCAGTAACAGGCCTGATCGACGGAGCAGCCGTGGCTGGTGCCGTAGGTAAAGACCGGATGCTTTTCATCGGTGAAATCGTAAGAATAGCCCTGCACATCATAGGCATCGAAGGACAGGGTGGTCTGTTCCGGGTTCATCTGGGTCGATTTGGACGCGCCGAGATAGCCTTTCAGCTTCAGATGATCGCCGATATTCTGATCCCAGGTCAGGGCCAGTTCGCCGAACTGGGTTTCCAGCGCGTCGTGGCGGTTTTCGGTGCGGATGTCGGTATTGTTGAAGCTGCCCTTGATCAGGTTGCCCTGGCTATCGATCGTATAGTCATAAACCTGCATATTGGGCACGCCGCCGGTTGTGGGCTTGCCAAGCGTACCGGCGCGGCTGAACGAAATGGCTTCGAGATATTGCTCGTCGCGGTCGGCGACGAAGTCCGAGTAAAGGGCGTCCAGCGTGATGGTTGTGTCCGGCGTTGGTTTCATCTGGAACGAACCCGTCAGACCCAGGCGCTTCTGGTGATAGGTCAGACGGCCATAACGCGGAATGCGCGGATGCAGGGCATTGGACAGGGCATCGGCCAGCGGATCGCCGGTGGCGGGTAGGCCTTGCGTTGATTTGCCACTATCACAGCTTTTCTTGGCGCATTGCTTGATCGGAATAAAGGTTTTTCCGCCATCGGTGGAATAGGCACCGAACCGGTCAACCGATGACGGACTGTAGGCGTTTTCCCAGCGTGTGGTAGAGGGGCCTTCTTCAAATTCGGTCTTGTCGGAATAGGCAACCGAGAACAAGGCGCCCAGTTTGCCGTCATCCCAGCGGTTGGAAATCAGGAAGGAGCCTTTCGGACTCTTGTTCTTCGACAGGTCGTTATAACCCATTTGCAGGCCGCCACCCATGGTGAAGCCCTTGTAGTCAAACGGATGCGGGGCTTGCAGATCGACCGTGGCGCCAAGTGAGCCTTCTTCGGTCGCGGCTTCGGGCGATTTGCGCACGGTGACCGACTGGAACAGTTCGGCGGCGAAGACCGAGAAGTCAAAGCCGCGGCCGCGATTGGTGCCGCCCGAAGAATCCTTACCCCCCGTCGTGGCGAGGGCCTCCATGCCATTCAAACGCACGCGGGTGAAGTCGGGGCCTAGGCCGCGCACCGTGATCGTGCGACCTTCGCCGCCGTCGCGGTCGATGGCTACACCTGGGATTCGTTGCAGCGCTTCAGCAAGGTTATTGTCCGGGAACTGCGCGATGTCTTCCGACTTAATCACGTCAACAATCGCGTCTGACTTGCGTTTGGCGCTCAGGGCCGATTGCAGCGAACCGCGAAAGCCGGTGACGATGACGACGGTGGAATCGTCCGCCGCCGGTGCGGCGGGGGCGGCGTCCTGCGCCATAGCAGCACCCGCCAGAACGCTGAAGAGGACGCCGAAAGAGGCGCCGAGATAGAGCGAGGCCCGACGGCGACCGGACGCAACTATGGCATTGGATGACTCAGTTTTCATAAATTCACTCCCCGTTCTGGTCTGCTACCTGAGTTCGTTACGCGACTCCGGCGAACCTTTTTCAATGTCGGAACGCTATCGATTGCGTCCATTTTAATGACTTATTTGACACCGGTGTCATTACAGTTTGACAATAAAGCCACCAGGTATGCCTTGACTTAGACATAGTTTGTTCTGCATCGCAAGGCCTGCTCCGCAAAAAAAGACACCGGTGGCAAAACTGGCGGAGGATGCGGCATTTTTGCCACCGAAGTCCGTCGTAAACTATATATTATTTTGTAAAAACAAGTATTTGATACGGTTCATCGTGGCAGCGGATTGCGCCTTGTCAGGCGCGCGGTCATGAAAGTTCCGTCTTGCCGGACACGCTGAAAAGCAGCTTTATGTTCTGGCGGGTGGCTTCGGCAGGATTCCCGCAAGTCGGGTGGGTCAGGAAGATCTGAGCCCTTCGGCCAGCGCCATCAGCAGGGCGGCCACCCCCTTGGGGTCGTTGGGCGTGATCTTTTCAGACAGGTAATAGGCAAAACTGCCATCGCGGTAAGGCGTATTGCCTAGCCCCGCAACGCCGCAAATGCCGTCCAGCGCCGAGGGCGTGACAAATCGCGCGCAAAGCGTGTTGAGCGCGTGGCGTCCGGCCGTGGCGCAATCGACGGACAGCACGCCGAGGCGCGCGCCCTTCATCAGGGCATAAGCGATCATTAGCGAAGCCGAAACCTCTTCGTAATTGCCGTCGCGGCTCCCCTGACCCAGCACCTGCCACCACAGGCCGGCCGGCGAGCGCGCCGCCATCAAGGCGGTGGCGGTATCGCGCAAAAGCCGGGCGATTTCAGCGCGGCCCGCTTCATCAAGCCCTGCGGACAGCTCATAAACATCGGCCAGCGCCATTACCCACCAGCCCATAGCGCGCCCCCAGAAACAGGGCGAACAACCGGTTTCGGGATTGGCCCAGCGCTCGGCGCGGCTCTCGTCCCAGCCGTGATAACAGAGGCCGGTTTTCGGGTCTTTCAGCACCTTTTCAACGTGCAGAAACTGGCGCACCGTATCGGCAAACAGCTCAGGCCTGCCCGCCGCCAGCGCATATTGCGTCTGGAAGGGCTGGGCCATGTACAGGCCGTCGAGCCAGACCTGATGCGGATAGATCTGCTTGTGCCAGTAATTGCCCGATTGCGTGCGCGGATGGCTTTCGAGCTGGACGAACTGCGTATCCATCGCCTGACGGTAACGCGCCTCGCCGGTCAGGCGGAACAGCGGGGCCAGAACGCGGCCCGCCTGCACGCCGTCAATATTGTATTCGGACGGGTCGAAGCTGGGGATGCCACCTTCGGGCGTGATGCGCAGACCTGCCTCGGAGCGCACGAAATCAAGCAGGGCCTGATCAGCCGTGGCCTCATACAGCGCCAGCGCCCCGGTCCAGACGCAGCCGTCTTCATAGTTCCAGAACGACCGGTAAGGCGTCCAGGTGCGCAGGTAGGATTCGACGAAAACCGGCACCTGCGCGCCGAACGCCGATAGCCCGGAAATCGTGTCGCGGCCGAGATGAAAGCTGCGCTTCACCGGCGCTGTCTTTACATTGTCGGGGATAGCGGGCAGCACGATCACGACACATTCTCCAGATGGATTTTGTCGCCCGCCTGACCTTCTATGTCGATATGTCTGAGGCGGATATGGCGGGCATTGACGATATAGATGCCGCGATGCAGCTCCGGCGGGATCGAGGCGGCCATATCAGGCGGTTCCGGCTTGGCGGCGGGATCGAAGCGGGCATAAAGCCCGTCGATGTCGATGCCTTCGATCGGCTGTTCGGGCAGGCCGAGCAGATAAACGACGGCGTTGCGGACATTTTCGCAGCGGATATGGGTCAGTTTGAAACCGCCCAGCCACGGCGTCAGGTCGCTGACCGGCTGCGGGGCGCGCGAGCCGACATAATCGGTCTTGCCGTCCGCATCGGCCCAGTAGAAGCTGTTGATGACAAAGGCGGTGCCGACGCCGTTCATCTCGATATTATCGAACCACGCCCCCTTGACGATGGCGTCCTTGCCGCGACCGCGCCGTGTCTTGACGCGCACCCCGCGGTCGGTGCCGGTAAAGCGGCAGTCGCGCACCACCACGCCGTAAACGCCCGCCGCCATTTCCGAGCCGAGCGTGACGCCGCCGTGGCCGTCCTGCATCCAGCAGTTGGAGATGTGCACGCCGCGCGTTGGCCGCAGCGCCTTTTTGGCCATCTCGATCTTGCCCGATTTGATGGCGATGCAATCATCGCCGACCGTGAAATGGATACCGGCCCCCACCACATCTTCGCAGCTTTCGGGGTCAAAACCATCGGTATTCGGACTGTTGGCGGGGGCGGTGATATTGAGACAGGCGGCGGTCACCTGACGGCAATGGAGCGGGTGCAGATTCCATGACGGCGAATTGGCCAGGGTAAAGCCCTCAAAGGTCAGGTTGTCGCTGTCAACGCAGAAGATCAGGCGTGGCCGCCAGCTTCCGCTATAGGGGGTTTTCGGGTGCGCCCACCAGGTATCGAAACCGGCCTGGCCGTCGATCAGCCCCTCGCCATAGATGCTGACCTGCGAGGCGCTGAGGATATTGAGAAGCGCGGCGTGGCAGCCCTGTGGCTGGCCCTCCCATGAGCCAAGCCAGGCTTTTTCAATGCCCTGCTCATCATACAATATACCCGGAAGGATGGGCCACTGAGCGATGTCGCGCACACCCAGCAGTTTTGCACCCTTCAGGATTTCGAGATTCATCCGGCTTTTCAGAAACAGAGGGCCGGACAGATAGGTCTTGGCCAGCCGCACCACGCCATCGGGCGGACAGGCCGACAGGGCGGCTTGCAGGGCGCGCGTGTCGTCGGCCACGCCATCGCCTTTCGCGCCGAAATCCTCAGGATGGAGGACGACGCTTAAAGGGGCGGTGCGGGCCGTGGTTTTGAAGCTCTTGCCGCCGGAACGCACCTCGACGCGGTGGTCTGTAGCGCTCATCAGGCCGCGCAGGGTGAAGACATTGCGGGTGGTGGAAAGCACTTGCGCGCCATTGACGAGAATCTGATGCGGCGTATCGCTCTCGAAGCACGCACCATTGCGCAGCTCAAAGGTCAGCGAGTTCGGCAGGGCGCAGATCAGGGTGAGGGAAGGGGTCATGATCGTCAACTCATCCTCCCCTGCGCAGCGGGGGAGGTGGCGCGGCGAAGTCCGCGACGGAGGGGGCATGACCGCAGCCAGAGGGCCCCTCCGTCTCGACGCGCTGCGCTTGCTCGACACCTCCCCCGCTGCGCAGGGGAGGATGAAAGACGATTTCCCTCATCTTATCACTCTCATCTTATCACTCTGGCCAGTATCGCATTGATGTCATCATATAGTCGCTGACCGGCCTCTTTTTCGCTCAGCACACCATAGCCCTGCATTTCGAGAATATCCTGAAAGCCGTCGCGCACGCGCGGATGCTCGAACCACGGGCTTTCAGTGACGGTGATCGGCAGTTTGGCCAGCTCGACCTCGCTGTCGGCCTTGAGGCCTGTAATGGTCCCATCCGCCGCCAGAGTGGCGCGGCCAATGCGGGAATCGGGGATGCCGCGCACCAGACCCATAGCGCGCACCCCCGCCGGATCATTCATCAGAAAGTTCAGCAAAAGCGCCGTTTCTTCGGGATATTTGGTGCGGCTGTTGATCGCAAACATCATTGACGGACGATACAGAAGTCCGGCATCGGTCGCGCCGGGACGCAAGGGATAGGGCGCCAGTTTCAGCTTCTCGCCGTGCGCCAGAGTGTCCGTGAATTTGTCGATCGACGAGTTCCACAAATAGCATCCGGCGAACTGGCCATTGATCCACGGGCGCAATTCCTGCTGGGCCACATTGCCGAATGAGGCGCGGTACCTGGCGGACGGCAGGCCGTGATTTCCGGTCATCCGGCCATAGAGCCACGCCATTTCGGCCATGTCATCCGGCGTGCAGTTGAGCCGCTTATGGACATCATCGACCATCGCCTTGCCGGTTTTCTGCACGATATAGGAGCGGCCCAGAGCCGTGAAATCCTGAAAGGTGGCGTCCATCGCGTAATAGGCGTCGCCCAGTTTCGCTTGCAGCTTAGGCCCCGCCGTCAGCAGATCGTCCCAGCTTGCCGGTAAGGACAGCCCTGCCTGATCAAAAGTGGTGCGGTTGAAATAGAAGAGCCGCGCCGCATTCGACAAAGACAGGGCATTCAGATGGCCGCCGCGCCGACCCATATCGAGGGTGCGCGGATCAAACTGCGATAAATCAATGATGTGCGACAGCCGGTCGAGATCGTAAAAGCCTGTGCCGTCGCGCGAAAACAGGATCTGCCAGTACCAGTTGATCTGCATCAGGTCGGGCGCGGTATGGCCGGCAATCTGGGTGGTCAGGCGCTCCAGATGGCCGATAAAGCCGGTATATTCGCCGGTCACCTCGATATGGGGATAACGCTGCATGAAGATTTTGAGCGCCGACAGCGTGGCCTTGTGCGCCGACGAACCGCCCCACCAACTCATGCGCAGGGACACCTTCTTGCCGGTGGAGGCTTTCGGGCGGGCGGAGCAGGCAGCCAGACCTGAGGCAACCAGACCGGAGGCCGCCAGACCTGAGGAAGCCAGTCCACTCAACAGATGACGGCGATGCAGGCTCATCCCTTGACCGCTCCCGACGTGACGCCATCGACAAAGTATTTCTGCGCGACGAAGAACAGGATCAGAGATGGGGCAAGCGCAATGGCCGACATGGCGAGGATCTCGTTCCAGTTGGTCGCTTCGGTGACGTCGATCGACATTTTCAGCGCCAGCGACACCGGGTATTTATCGACCGACGACAGGTAAATTAACGGTTGAATGAAGTCGTTCATCGACCACATGAACTGGAACAGGGCCACCGAAATAATGGCGGGCAGGATGACCGGCGCCACGATCAGGGTCAGCACCTGAAACGAGTTGCAGCCATCCATCACCGCCGCCTCTTCCATATCGCGCGGCAGCGAGCGCATGAACTGGATGATCAGGAAGACGAAGAAACCTTCGACCGCAAAGGCCTGCGGCACATAGAGCGGCAGATAGGTATCGAGCCAGCCGAACTGGCGGAACATCAGATATTGCGGGATCAGCAGCACGCTTTTCGGCAGCAGCACGGTAGCCATCAGCAGCGCAAACCAGACCTTGCGGCCCGGAATGGCGAAACGCGCGAAACCATAGGCCACGATGACCGACGAGATCACCGTGCAGATCACCTTGGGGATGACGATCTTCATCGTATTGATCAGGTAATGGCCAAACGTATATTCGGTCGAAGTCTTCCAGCCGTTTTTGAAGCCATCCGCCGTCGGGTGATGCGGGATGAAGCCGATGGTGGTGAAGATGTCGTGGTTGTTCTTGAAGGCCGAACCCACCATCCACAAAAGCGGATAGAGCATCAGAAATCCCACGGCGATCAGCAGACCATAGCGGACAAAGGCATTGGCGGCGGGCAGGTATTTGCGCCAGGTGTCGATAGATTGAACGGCCATGCTCAGTCCCCCTTCGACTCTTGGGCGTAAAACACCCACTTGCCCTGCGACCAGAAGGCCACGGCGGTGAAGACGGCGATGATGAGGAACAGAACCCATGACAGGGCCGAGGCATAGCCGAGATTGAAATATTTAAACGCTTCCTCATAGATCATCAAAGGCAGCAGATAGCTTGATTTCATGGGCCCGCCGCCGGTGATGATATAGGGGCCGTTAAACTCCTGAAACGCCTGCACGATCTGCATGATGAAGTTGAAGAAGATCACCGGCGTTAAAAGCGGCAGGGTGATGAAGATAAACTGGCGCAGGCGCGACGCCCCGTCGAGATCGGCGGCTTCATACAGATCGGACGGAATGGCTTTTAAGCCCGCCAGAAACACCACCATCGCCGAGCCGAACTCCCACAGGCGCAGCAAAACCAACGAGAACATGGCGGTGGACGGTTCGCCCAGCCAGTTGACGCCGCTTAAGTGCATCAGGTGCAGCACCTGATTGATCAGGCCGTCGCCAGCGAACACAAAGCGCCACACGACTGCCACGGCCACCGAACCGCCGAGGATCGACGGCAGGTAAAACACCGTGCGGAACAGGCCGATGGCGCGCAGGCGGAAATTGAGCAGAACCGCCATCAACAGCGCGAAGGCCAGCTTCAGCGGCACGGTCAGCAGCACATAGATGAAGGTGACGCTTAGGCTTTTGTGAAAGGTGGCGTCGCGCCACATGGCGGCATAGTTGGACAGGCCGATGAAATGAGCCTCGCCGAGTTGGTCCTGCAAATGGGCGTCGGTCAGGCTCAACACAAACGAGGCCAGAAACGGAAAGGCCGTGAAGACCGCAAAGCCGATGATGAAGGGCGAGATATAGAGCGAGCCGGTGAGTTTGTTCTGATACATGTCAGATGGCCTCAACCGGTGCGCCCAGCGCCTTGCCATCTGCGCCGAACAGATGGGCGCGGTCGTGGTCAAAGCTCAGGCGCACCTCAGCTTGCGGCGTCACATCGCTTTCACCATCCAGCCGCACGATCAAAGGCGCGGCATCGAAGCCATCAAGCGTGACATAGGCGAAGGTTTCCCCGCCCAGCCGTTCGACCAGATGGACGCAGCCGGTGAGGGCGTCCGCCTCCTCCGCACCCGCCAGATGGATATGTTCGGGGCGCAAACCCAAGGTGATCTTTCCGCCCTTCATGGCCCCGACGCCCTGTCTCGGCAGGGTGAGGGGGCCTTGCGCCGTGGCCAGAGTCACCTGCGCGGGCCCGCTGGAATCGAGCGTGGCGGGCAGCATATTCATGCGTGGCGAGCCGATAAAACCGGCCACGAACAGATTGGCCGGGCGGCGATACAGCTCAAGCGGCGAACCGATCTGCTCGATGCGCCCGCCATTCAAAACCACGATCTTGGACGCCAGTGTCATGGCCTCGACCTGATCATGGGTGACATAGACCGAGGTGGCGCCCAGATTGGCGTGCAGGCGGGCGATTTCGACGCGCATCTGACCGCGCAGGCTCGCATCGAGATTGGACAGGGGCTCGTCGAACAGAAACACATCCGGTTCGCGCACAATGGCGCGGCCAATGGCGACGCGCTGGCGCTGACCGCCCGACAGCGCCTTGGGCAGGCGCTTCAGCAAAGGCGTCAGTTGCAATATATCGGCAGCGCGGGCCACGCGCGATCTCACATCTATTTTAGACATGCCTTTGATCTTCAAGGCAAAACCAATATTGTCCTCAACCGTCATATGGGGATAAAGCGCGTAGGACTGGAACACCATCGCCACGCCGCGCTTCGACGGATGGGCAAAGGTGACATCCTGGCCAGAAATCTGGATGCTGCCTGAGGTGGGGGTGTCGAGGCCTGCGATCAGGCGCAGCAGCGTTGATTTTCCGCAGCCCGACGGGCCGACGAAAACGACCAGTTCGCCCTTTTCCACTTCGAGTGAAATGCCCTTGATGACCTCATGGCCACCAAAGCTTTTGGTCACGTCGCTGAGCCTAACGCTGATGTCCGCCACGTTGAATCCCGCCGCCTGCTAATGTTTCGCGCCTGTTGTCGGCAACTTGATGAAAGATGTAAAGGAAACCGGTGTCATTGACAAGCGCCGCGCAGGAAAAACGTCTCCAGCAAAAAAGCGTCGTACGACCGGTCTGGGCGCGCACCCGCCAAAGGTGGCGCAGGATCAGGCGATGTCGATGATCACCTTGCCGGTCGGCTGGCTGGTAACCGCCTCATGCGCTGCGGTAACATCCGACAGGCCAAAGCGGCGCGGATCAAGGCGCGGCACAAGCTTACCGGCGTCTGCCTGTCTGGCGATTTCCCGCAGGATGTCGCCGTGATGCTTGCGCCCCTTTCCCGTGAGCAGGGGCAGGAGGGTGAAGACGGCCGAATAGGTGGCGGCGCGCAAAGACAGGGGTGCCAGATTATGGGCTTCGCGGCCAAGGGCGCTGGTGACGTGGCCACGGCACTTCACGGCCTCAAAAGCCGCGTCGATGGCGGCACCGCCCACCGTATCATAAACAATATCAAAGCCTTCGCCGGAGGCATACCGGGCGACCATATCGGCGACCGGCAGGTCGCGATCGACAGGTATTGCGCCGAGGCTGGTCAGGTAAGGAAAATCCTTTTGAGAAGCGGTGGCATAGACCGTGGCGCCCAGAGCTTTTGCTATCTGCACCGCGACATGACCGACCCCGCCAGCGCCGCCCTGAACGAGAACCGTCTGCCCTGGCTGGACATGGGCATGGTCAACCAGACCCTCCCATGCGGTAATGACGACCAGTGGCAGGGCTGCCGCCTGGCGAAAGTCGAGCGAGGCGGGCTTCAGGGCCAGAAAATCAGCGTCAACGGCGGCAAATTCGGCCTGAGATCCTTGCTGGCCGCCAATGCCGGTTGCCATGCCGAAAACGTCATCGCCGAGCTTAAAATCCGTCACCCCCTCGCCGATGGCCTCTACGACGCCCGCGAGATCCATGCCCAGCACGGCTGGCAGAGGCTGGCGCGCATGTGCCGCGCCGCCCGCCCGGATCTTGGTGTCGAGCGGATTGACGCCGCTGGCGACAATACGAACCAGCACCTGGCCGGATTTGGGTTCGGGTTTGGCAAGTTCGGTGACGATGAAGTCAGTTTGAGCGGTGGGGAGCAGGGCGGCGCGCATGAGAAAATTCCTTATTCTGAAAACTGCCCTCTATTTACCCCATGCGAAATTGACATGAAATTATCGTTATTGCATATCTATCGTGCAAAAATGTTTAGGAGCGTCAATGGAGTGGAGTGACCTCAAGATATTTCTGGCCGTAGCAAGGGCGGGGACGCTGGGCGGCGCGGCGCGGCAGATTGGCCAGACCCAGCCCACACTGGGCCGACGATTGCGCGCACTGGAGGCGGCATTGGGGCAGAGCCTGTTTCAACGCACCCCGGCTGGCTTTGTCCTGACCGATGAAGGCCTGGCGGTGCTGGGTCATGCCGAGCGGATGGAGGAAGAGGCCTTAAGCATCGCCCGGCAGACCGGCGCTCAACCGGACAGCTTGAGCGGTTTCCTTCGCTTGTCGGCCTCTGAGTGGTTCGGAACCTACGTCCTGGCACCGGTTCTGGCCGAGTTCAGCCTGATGCACCCGGCTGTGACGGTTGAGCTGGTGACCGATGCACGCCTTTACAGCCTGTCCCGAAGAGAAGCGGATCTGGTCTTTCGTATCGGCGCTTTTGACGAGCCCGATGTCCGCCAGCGCCGCCTGCTGACCCAGACCTATGCTGTTTACAAACAAATGGGCAAGGATCACTCTGCCATGGGACTGATCCTGATGGACACAGCCCTCGATCATCTGCCTGACGTAAAATGGTTGAGAGCCCTGCGTCCGGATGCCCCTGTTGTTTTTCGCAGCAATAACCGTGAAGCGCAGGCGCGGCTGTGCCGGATGGGAGCCGGGCTCGCCGTTTTACCGCGGCGTCTTGCCGAACAGTTGGAAGACCTTGAGGTCGTCGATCTCGGCGATGTACCGCCCGCCCGCGATCTCTTTTTCGGCTATCACCGTGATCTCGGCAAGCTGGCGCGCCTGAGGGCCCTGATCCAGCTTGTGGTCGCGCGCTTGGGAGACAATTAGGCCGTCTTTCGATACGCGCCGGGCGCTATGCCGAACCGGCGCTGAAAGGCGCGATGGAAGGCGCTTTGCGACAGGTATCCCGTTTCTTCTGCGATCCTTGCCAGGGGCGTTTTTTCAAGCCGGACACGTCGGCGCGCCAGATCGAGACGCAATTCGATCAAAAACGCCAGCGGCGCCATACCGACCGCGCGCTGAAACGCCCGAACGAGTGTCGCGCGTGACGTATTAGCGATATTGGCCAGTTCGTCGAGGGCCCAGGGATGATCTATCCGCTGAAACACCGCCAGCATAACACGCCCTGTCTTTGGATCCGCCAGCAGGGACAACAGCCCCGGCGCCGTTGCGTTTCCGTTGAAAAAGGCCCGCAGAACGATCATCAGGATGGCGCTGGCAAGCGTCATGGCCACACTGCCGCTGCCCAGATCATCGGCTTCAAGCTCGGCGGTCATGGCTTCAATCAGGGTGCGCAATCGCCCGGCATCCTGACCGTCCGCCTGTTTCACGACGATGACCGTCGGCAAGGCGGCCAGAACCATGTTGTTGCGGAGAGTTTCAAATCTGAGACGACCGCAGACCAGTTGGGTATCGGGTGGTTCGCCATTTGTGCGTACAACGATGCCATTATGCAGGCGGTGGCTATAGCGCTCTTCGACTTTTGGCATACTGGTAAGCGAATGTATCAGGTGCGGGCTGCCGTGCGGCAGGAGCGCAACGTCCCCGGCAGACAGCAAATACCTGGCCGATCCGACATCGAGCCTGCACTGGCCTTCGGTAATAATATGGAAGGGCGCCCAGTCACCGCTTTCCCGGGCATGGTCAGCACGCCACTGGTCGCCAAACCGGCAGATCAGTTGCAGTTCGGGCGTGACCCGCAGGAAGGGGGCCAAACCTGAAAAAGCATCTCCGTCCATTTCGTCTCCAGGCCAGGGTTGATCCGTCAGATCAAAAATATGCGCCTGTATGGCGTTGAAAGAAAGCTATTTTGGAATATTTTTGCTCCGACAAATCAAAGGAGCTATCTCATGCAAATTCTGGATTGGAAGACATATCGTCAGCAACTGGCCGCCGGCGTCGGGTCGATTGCCAAAACCAGCCCCGACATCATCAAGGGCTATCAGGCCCTGGGTGCGGCATCGCGGCAGACCAGCCTCCTGGGCGACAAGGTCAATGAACTGATCGCACTGGCGGTCGCGGTGACCAGCCGTTGTGACGGCTGTATCAGCGTTCATACGGCGGCCGCCATCAAGGCCGGTGCCACGCGCGCGGAAATCATTGAAGCTCTGGGCACCGCCATCTCGGTCAATGCGGGCGCTGCCCTTGTGTACTCGGTCAGGACGCTCGACGCCTTTGATGGCGAGCAGGCGCAGTGACCGCCTTATCATCGTAATACCACGCTGCCATGAGCCACAGTCATCGCAACTTGGTATCAGCGATGAAGTGCGCTGGCGCAGGGAAGATAGCGGCCTGCGACGAAGACGTGGCGCAGCCAGACGCGCATGTCGGGCACCAGGGCCGTCATTTTGACCTTGTGGAAGCGAAAATCTTGCCATGACCAGCGCCGGTCGATCAGGTTTTGGGCGTTCAGATAGGTGTCAAAATCGGCGGCGGTGGCAAAGGGCGTGAAATCAAAATAACAGGTATGGGGATGCAGGGCCGATAATCGGTGCCAGAAGGCAGGCACCGATTCCGGCGTATTGTCGGGGCCGCCGAGCGGCGCGATCACCGTAACGTCCGGGCCATAAAAGACCTCGTTGATATTATCGACATTGGTGGAATCGAGCCCGGCTATGGGCAACTGGAAAGACACGATCACATTGGCAGGCGGTGAATGGCCCTTAAGCTGGGCCAGCGAGGCCGCCGGAAAGGCATAGCCATCGGGCAGATCGTGGATATCCTGAAGCAGGGCGAAATCATCGGCGAAAACGACAGAAAACAGAGCGCAGGCGATCAGGGCGGCCACCGGCCAGACGGGTTGATTGCCTTCGTCCAAATGGATATAGCGACCGATCAATCCCGTGAGCGTCAGGACGATGCCGTAGCCGAGGGTGCGCGTATCGAACGGGTCGAAATAATTACGTAGCCTGAGCACGAGCGCCAGGGCGAGGAAGCCCAGTCCGGTCAGCAGGATCAGGGTGGCGGCGTCGTTTCTGGCCGGACGTTGCAGCGAGACATGACGCCGGGCGAAGGCCAGGAATAATCCCGCCGCGATCAGCACTTTCAGCCCGTTCCAGCCGCCCGCCGTCAGGAAGTCGCGGATCAGCAGCAGCGGCGCTTCCGGTGCAGGCCCGCGCGGCATTCCGGTCGGATAGCCGGTCACCGCCCAGTTGACGCCCTGATAGCTCAGATAGACCAGCCCGGCCACGCAAAAGGCCGGGAAAATACGCCACGCCACCTTGCGGCCATAAACGCGCCAGCTAGCGGCAAAGATCAGGAAGGCCAGAGGGCCGAAAAAGTAGCGTGAGAAAACGCCGATGATCAGCACAATGGCCAGCAGGAACAGATCGCGCCGTTTACCGTCCTGCGCCAGGTTTGTGATGAGGAACAGGCTGGCGCAGATGGCGAACAGTTCGAGGTTTTCCGACCAGGTGTACATGGCGATCACCAGCGTAACCGGATTGACCACGATCAGCGTCGCCACGGGCAGATTGCGGGTGGCTCGCCAGATCAGGGCAAAATCGGCGGCCAGCAGAGCCATATTGGCAAGCTTGGAGGTGATCATCATCACCTCAGGCCGGGCCAGCGGCGTGGTCAGGGCCAGCAGCAGCGGGTAGCCGAGCGGATAAACCGCCATATACTGGTGGTGCAGGTGCAGGGGATGGCCATCGCGCAGCGAGCGCGCCAGCAGCATATAATACCAGGAATCGACGCTGATATAGCCAAAAGCGATGGCCAGCCCCGCCGCCAGGCACAGGGCGGCGGCGAGCACGGCGAGATAGCGGCTTCTGGCGGATGACATCATGCTGCGTTGCTAATGCGCAGAACAGCACGGCTGTCAATCGGGATTTGGCCGGCATGATTTGACCGGCCCGCCTTTCGGCGCGATGTAACCCTGCCTATTTCAGGGTCGCATCATCGCCAAGCGCCGCATAGAGCGCCACCAGATTTCTCGCTTTCAGGGCCTGTAAGGTGATCAGGGCCTGCTGGGCGCTATAGGAGGTGCGCTGGGCGGTCATCAGGGTCAGGTAGGAATCGCTGCCGACCTGATAAAGCGCCTGCGATAATTTAAGCGACTGCGCCGCCGCGTCCGCCGAGGCGCTTTCGGCGTCGAGCCGCTCATCGATGCGCGCCCGCACGGCCAGGGCCTGATTGACGTCGGAAAACGCCTGCTGGATCGCCTGCTCATACTGGGCCACGGCGATGTCGCGGCTGACCTTGGCCGAACGCAGATTGTTGAGATTGGCCCCGCCCGCAAAGATCGGCACGGCCAGATTGGCGCCATAAGACCAGACGCCCGTGCCCGATCCGAAAAGGTGGCCGAGATCAGTGGAGGCCGAACCGGCGGAACCGGTCAGGCTGATCGACGGGAAGAAGGCGGCGCGGGCTGCGCCAATATCGGCATTATAGGCCTTCAGATTATGCTCGGCGGCCAGAATATCGGGCCGGTTCAGCAACACATCGGACGGTAGCCCCACGGGGATGCTGGCCGCCACCATATCGGGCTTAAGACCGTCCGGTAACAGATTGTCGGGCACGGCGTTACCTACCAGCAGGGTCAGCGCCGCCTTATCCTGATCGACCGCCGTGGCCGCCGCCGCCGTATTGGCGCGCGCCTGCTCCATTTCCGTGCGGATCTGGTTGAGATCGAGATCGGACAAAACGCCGATCTGCGCCTGCTTGCCCGCAATGTCGAAGGCGTCTTTCTGCGTATCATAGGTTTGCTGCGACAGACGGAGCTGATCCTGATCGGCAGCCAGTTGCAGCCAGGCGTCGGCAACCGCCGCGATCAGCGAGATTTCGGCGGCATTGCGGTTTTCGGTCTGGGCGAAGAAATCTTGCTTGGCGGCATTTTTCAGGCTTTGCACGCGCCCGAACAGGTCAAGCTGCCACGAGGCGCCCAGCGAGGCCGAATAGCTTTCCGTCTTGGTTTTGCCTGTAATGGCGTTCGGTGTGTCGGTATGGCTCTTGCTGCCCGCACCCGTGCCGTCGAGCGACGGGAAAAGCCCGGCGCGTTCGATGCCATACTGGGCGCGCGCCTTCGCCACATTGAGCGTGGCGACGCGCAGGTCGCGGTTATTGGCAAGGGCCAGTTTAATCGTGTTTTGCAGGGCCGGATCGGTGAGCAGATCGCGCCAGCTTACCGGGCTTGCTGCGGCGGTCGCAGCGGGCGCAGCCAGCGGCCAGGTTTGCGCCACCGGCAGGGCGGGGCGCTCGTAAGGCGGGGCCATTGAACAGGCTGATAACAACAGGCCAAGCGAGGCGAAGGCGAAAACGGCCTTAGTCATGATTGGCCTCCTTTGCCGCCAGATCCTGCGGCAGGCGATCCTGCCGGAAGAGGCGTTGTACCAGCACGAAGAACAGGGGCACGAAGAAGATGGCCAGGAAGGTGGCCGCCAGCACCCCGCCGATCAGACCGGTGCCGATGGCGTGCTGCGCCGACGAACCCGCCGAATTGGCCAGGGCCAGCGGCATGATGCCGAAGGTAAAGGCCAGCGAGGTCATGATGATCGGGCGCAGGCGGATGCGCACGGCCTCCAGTGTGGCGGCCACCAGGGTGCGGCCTTCCTCGTGCAGGATTTTCGCAAATTCGACGATCAGGATGGCGTTTTTCGCCGCCAGCCCCATCGTGGCCAGAAGTCCGACCTGGAAGTAGATGTCATTGTCCAGTCCGCGCAGCCAGGTGCCGACCAACGCCCCGAAGATGCCGAGCGGCACCACGAAGATGACGGCGAACGGGATCGACCAGCTTTCGTACAGCGCCGCCAGCAACAGGAAGACGACGAGCAGCGACAGGGCGTAGAGGGCCGGAGCCTGCTGGCCCGATTCCTGTTCCTGCAAGGAAAGGCCGGTCCATTCATAACCCCAGTCGCCGGGCAATTGCTTCACCAGGTCTTCCATGACCTGCATCGCCTTGCCATTGGACTGGCCGGGCGCGGCCGTGCCCTGAATTTCCATCGAGCCTGAGCCATTATAGCGTTGCAACTGCGGTGGCCCAAACGTCCAGCTTGACGTGCCGAAGGCCGAGAAGGGCACCATCTGGCCGCTCGCATTGCGCACGAACCAGCGATTGATGTCTTCCGGGCGCGTGCGGAACTGCGCATCACCCTGAATATAGACGCGCTTGATACGGCCACGGTCGATGAAGTCGTTGACATAGGTGCCGCCAAGCGCCGTGGACAGCATCGCGTTCACATCGCTGACCTTGACGCCCAGTGCGCCCACCTTGGTGTTATCGATGTCGATATGCAGTTGCGGCGTATCGTCCTGACCATTGGCGCGCACGCCGGCCAGCACAGGATTGCGGTTGGCCAGCGCCACGAGCTGGTCGCGCGCCTTGGCGAGGGCGTCATGACCCTGGCCGTTCACGTCTTTCAGCTCAAGGTCGAAGCCCGACGCATTGCCCAGTTCGCGCACGGGTGGCGGAATGGTCGGAATGATCGTGGCGCTGTGGATCTGCGCGAACGATTTGCGCGCGCGCGCCACCACGGCCTGCACCTTCATATCGGCGGCGTGGCGATATTTGAAATCCTTCATCCGGCAGATGACCATGCCCTGGTTTTCCCCGGAACCGGCAAAGCTGAAGCCCGCAATGGCGAAAACATACTGAACCGCTTTGTCTTTCTGGTAAACCGCCTGCACCTTGTCGAGCACTTGCAGGGTTTGGGCGGTGGTCGAACCGACGGGCAATTGCACGATGGTGGTCAGCATACCCTGATCCTCATCCGGCAGGAAGGAGGTCGGCAGGGTGATGGCCAGCGCCACCACGGCGGCAATGATGGCGCCATAGATAAGCATGAAAAGGCCGGGCTTGCGGATAATGCCGCGCACCGACATCTGATAGCGGTGGGCAAAGACCTGAAAGCCGCGATTGAAGGCGGACAGCACGCCCTTGACCTTGACATCCTCATCGCCTTCCTCGGCGGGCGGAATGCCTTCGCCGGGCTTGGGCCTGTGCAGCAGGGTAGCGCACAGAGGCGGCGTCAGAACCAGGGCGACGATGACCGACAGAACCATCGCCGACACCAGCGTCACCGAGAACTGGCGGTAGATAATCCCCTGCGTGCCGCCGAAGAAGGCCATAGGCACGAACATGGCGGCCAGCACTGAGGCGACGCCGATCAGGGCGCCGGTGATCTCGTCCATCGAGCGCCGGGTCGCCTCCTTGGGCTCCAGCCCCTCTTCGGCCATGACGCGCTCGACGTTTTCAACCACGACGATGGCGTCATCGACCAGGAGCCCGATGGCCAGCACAAGGCCGAACATGGTCAATGTATTGATGGAATAGCCGAAAGCCGCCAGAATCCCGAACGTGCCCAACAGCACAACGGGGACGGCGATGGCCGGAATGAGGGTGGCGCGCCAGTTTTGCAGGAACAGGAACATGACCACAAACACCAGCACGACGGCTTCGATCAGCGTCTTGACCACGTCCTCGATCGACAGCTTCACGAACTGGGTCGAATCGTTCGGAATGGCGTATTTGAGCCCGGCGGGGAAGCTGGGCTCCATCTTGGTGAGCAGGGCCTTGACCTCATCGGCGGTCTTCAGCGCATTGGCACCCGTGGCCAGCGATACCTGTATGCCTGCCGCCAGATGGCCGTTCATGCGCGCAATATTGCCATAGGATTGCGGCCCCAGTTCCACGCGCGCCACATCCTTTAGCCGTACGGGCGTGCCGTCGGGATTGTTCTTGACAATGATGTTTTCGAACTGGCCCGGCGTCTGGAGCTGAGATTGCGCGGTGATGGTGGCATTGAGCGCCGTGTCCGGCAGGGCCGGGTCGGCACCGATGGAACCGGCTGAAACCTGAGTGTTCTGGGCTTGGATGGCCGTGGCAATATCGGCAGGCGTCAGCGCATAGGAGGCCAGTTCGTCGGCATTGAGCCAGATGCGCATCGCGTATTGCGAACCGAAGACCCGCGTGTCGCCGACGCCGTCGAGGCGCGAAATCGGGTCATTGAGGTGCGAGGCGATCCAGTCGCCGATGTCGGCATTGGAAAGGCTGTTGTCATCGGTGTAGAAGGCGATGGCCATTAGCGCCGTGCCCGACGCCTTATTGACCCGCAAGCCCTGTTGCTGCACATCCTGCGGCAGGCGGCGCAAGGCGGACTGCACCTGATTCTGCACCTGCACCTGCGCGAAGTCGGGATCGGTGCCGGCCTCAAACACCAGCGTGACGCTGGCCGAGCCTGCCGACGAATTCGAGGTCATGTATTTGAGATGATCAAGGCCGGTCAGGCTTTGTTCGATGACCTGGGTGACCGAGTCCTCGACGATCTTGGCCGAAGCGCCGGGATAGGAGGCGTTGACCGTTACCTGCGGCAGGGCGATGCGCGGATATTGCTCGATCGGCAGGACGAAGATCGACAAAAGCCCCGCCAGCATGATGACGATGGCGATGACCCAGGCAAAAATCGGCCGGTCGATGAAGAAGCGTGAAATATTCACCGGGATCTACTCCGCACTGTCGGTGGCGGGGGGCGCGGTCTTTTGGGGCGTGGCCTTGATCGGCGACCCGGCTTTCAGCTTCATGGCCCCTTCGGTAATCACCTTGTCGCCCGATTGCAGGCCGGACGTGATCTGCCACTGGCTGCCGATCATCTGGCCCAGACCGACCTTGCGGCTCTGCGCCTTGCCGTCGGCACCGACGATCAGCACGGTGGCGCCGCCCTTCGGATCGAGGATCACCGCGCCTTGCGGAATGAGCACGCCATTACTGACCACACCCTTGATAATGCGCGCCTGCACGAACATGCCCGGCAGTAACAGGCCGTCAGGGTTCGGGAAGACGGCCCGCAGCGTCACCGAGCCGGTCGAAGGATCGACACTGGCTTCGGAAAATTCGAGACGGCCCGTCTGATTATAGGTCTGGCCGTCATCAAGCGTCAGGGTCACGTCGGCATGATCGACCGCGCCGATCTGACCGGCGGCCATTGCCTGCTTCAGTTTCAAAAGATCAGACGAGGACTGGGTAATATCGACATAGATTTTCGACAGATCCTGAACCGTGGCCAGCGCCGTCGCCTGACTGGCCGTGACCAGCGCGCCCGGCGTGACCGACGACTTGCCGATGCGGCCCGAAATCGGCGACAGCACGCGCGTATAGTTCAGATTGATCCGCGCGCTCTCGACATTGGCCTTTTGCAGGGCCAGCGCTGCCTGCGCTGTCTTCAGCGCCGTTTCGGCGTCGTCATAATCCTGCTGGCTGATGGCCTTGATGGTAATGAGCTGCTGGGCGCGGTCGGCCTTGATCTTGGCGGCGTCGGCATTGGCCTGGGCCTGGGCCTGCTGGGCCTGCGCACTGTCGAACGCGGCCTGATAGGTGGCCGGATCGATCTGGTACAGCGACTGCCCGGCCCTGACCAGACCACCCTCGGTAAACAGGCGCGCCTTGATGATGCCGCTGACCTGCGGGCGCACATCCGATACCAGCCAGGCCGAGGTGCGGCCCGATAAATCCTGCGTCAACTGGATTGGCTGGGTATGGACGACGATATAACCAACCGGGGCCGGGCCGTGGGGTGCGCCCGCATTGTCTTTTTTAGAACAGGCGGCAAGCGCAAGAACGCTCATCAGCGCGAGCGGGACGGTCACGGATTTGATTTTGAACATCGGGGCCTCATAAGGGACGTACCGTCTTAACGCGGATGCGAACAAATTCCGGCGCAGAAAATTTCAGTTTATCCGAACAGATGACCGGATATGTTAGCGCTACCTCACGTGTCGGCTCAGTGACCGGCAAGTCTGCGGGGTGCATCTGAAAATTGACTAGGCTAATTATACCGGATTGCAAGCGCTTTGCACGGTTTGCGGCGCAAAAGGCGACCAGTTTTCCCGCAAGGCCATCATATCGTGGCGCGCCTGTGCGCCAAGCCTTTCGCGTAAAGCCGGATCATCGATCAGCCGCTTAAGACCTTGCGCTGCCGCGTCGGGATCAGGATCGGCCCACTGGGCCTTTGGGCCATTATAGGCTGTATTGGCGGGCACCAGCCGATACGGCAGGGGGATGGAATTCTCCGGCGTCATGAACTGCATATTGCCCGACCAGCCCGTGGCGATGACGCTGACGCCCGCCGCCATAGCCTCGGCCAAAGGCAGGCCGAAACCTTCTGCGCGATGCAGCGATATAAGAATGTCGGTATTGTGAATCAGCCTGTCTGTATCCGGGCCATTCAGGGTCTGGGCCATGATCTCTATATCCGGACGGCCTTTGCCGCGCGCCACCAGTTCGGCGAAACGCGGGTGATGCACGGCCCCGGCGTGTGTCTTGACGATCAGCCGCGCCGTCCGGCTGGCCTGCGGAAACAGGGAAAGCCAGACATCAATAACCGCCATCGGATTCTTGCGTTCAAAATCACTGCGCGGATCGAACAGGGTGAGGGTGGCGACCTTGTCGGCGTCGCGGCCATCCGCATGGACTGGCGGTGCCTGAACGTTTCTGGCGACCGCCACAGGATGCGGCACGACGCGCAGTTTTTGTGTTTCATGTTGGCGGCCCACCCTTGCGAAGGCCCGGCCGATGGCCAGACGCACATGTTCGCTTGGCACCCAAATCTCGTGCAGCCATCGGGCGGTTCTCGCCCAGTCCTGAGGGGCTTCCGAGCTTTCCCATGCCCAATAACCGATCCGGTACTTGTGCGCCCAGTCGCTGTAGCGATGGCGCAGCAGGGCGATGCGCGTTTCCGGCGGATTGGCATGGATGAGCCAGACGCAGGCTTCGGGGCAGGGCAGGGCCACCGGCCCGCGCGTCAACAGGCCTCTGTCCAAGGGGCGCAAATATTCCGCTGTCACATCAAGGCCCATCGCCTTGAGCGCATCAACCGTCAGGCGACCGGCCCGGCCAATGCCCAGCGCCTCGTCCATGAAACCGGAAACCAGAATCTTCGCCGGGCGCGGCAACTGACATTCGCGGGCCTTTTGCCACCTCAGGGATTCCGCCGTAAAGCGCAAGCCTGCCAATGCGCGGTGGGTGCTTGCGGCCATGTTTTTAAAAGGGGACATAAAGAAAATATCTCGTCAAAGCCGCGTAATTGCTTCACTATAAAGGCAATGCAAAGAGAAGCAATTTCCAAACATATTCAACTCGATGCCGGAGATGGCCTGGAACCGGCAGGCATGTGGCCCATGCGCGGAGTCTATCGCTTGTGGTGCGAGGGCCAGCTTGCCGAGATCGAGCTGGTCGAACGCGACAGCCTGGCCCGCAGCATCATTTATGCGGGCCCCGGACAGGCCGAATATGTGATCGTGCCTACGGGTATCTATCATCTCTATGTCCGCCAGGTTATGTGCACAGGCGCAGACATATATCTGAGACTGGCCGCGTTGAACTGGCGCGAGAGATTCAGTCTCTATGGGCGCAAGATCGCCGGGCGGATCATGAGAGGCGAGATCACGCCACTGCTGGCGGCGATCAAAGGACGCCTTGGCCGGTCGAGGCAACAGGTCACCGGTGCGAAATTGGGCGAGCCAATTGCGTCGAAGAACCTGTCGGCGGCGGGCCAGGGCGATACCCGCGCGGCCATCGCGCCTGTCGAAGTTCCGGCGGACATGAAATTTGTCTCCATCATCATCCCGACCAAGGAACGGTTCGACCTGTTAAAGGCATGCGTAGATTCACTATCTATGGTGAGCGGTGTGAAAATCGAGATCATTATCGTGGATAATGGCGCGACCCATCCCGAAATGCGCAGCTATCTCTCCAGCCTGTCGGCGCGCCAGGACGTCACAGTTCTGGATTGCGACATCCCTTTCAATTTTTCCCGCCTTTGCAATGCCGGTGCCCGAGTGGCCCACGCGCCAGTTCTGCTGTTTCTCAATGATGACATTGAAGCTCTGGACGGTGCGTGGCTGAAATTAATGCTGGGTTATCTAGCGCGCGAAGATACTGGCGTCGTCGGTGCTCGCCTGCTGTATCCGTCTGGCGATCTGCAACATGCCGGCATTGCCACCCATCTCGTGCCGGGGCCAGGCCATCCGTGGCTGGGCGCGCCCCGGCACGCATGGGAGCTTAACCCGCTCGTGATGCAATCAGGTGAGGTCGATGCTGTCACGGCGGCCTGTCTGATGATCGAAAAATCGCTGTTTGATGAGGTCGGGGGGTTTGATGAAGAGGCCTTCGCCATCACGGTCAATGATGTGGATCTATGCCTGCGCGTCCGTGACAAGGGTTTGAAAGTCATCTATGCCGCCGAGGCTTGTCTTATTCACAAGGAAGGCCAGACGCGGCGGGCGGATGATCAGTCTGGCGAGGTGAGTCGCCGTAACGCGGAGCTTAAAATTTTTGTGAAACGCCACGAAGCTTATGCCAGAGTTTCTGTATTTTACCCAGGAACCTTACGCCGAGACACCGATACCGGCAGTCAAATTTTTGAGTTTAAGTCCCAGGGTCAGGAGCACAATGTGCGTCTCTCGCCTTTTTAATCAATCTCATTGAGCGGCGAGCATTTTTGGGATAAGTCCAAATTCGACGATAGGCCAGTTTTATTCATAAATTCTGTTGCTTGCTTCAGGTGTGAGTGTTAAATATCCATTAATATTCCACAATCAAAGATGGCGATGTGTGTTGTGGCCGATATGACTTTAATGAAAAGCTGGTGAGAGTGAAGCAGTCTGAAGAAATTGTTAGACCGAAGCGCATTGCAGTCGGTCATTGCGATTTTATCGCAAATATATTGAGTTTGGTGAATTTCGATATTTTTGTTGAAATGCCTGCGCGGAGCGCTTTGGTTTCAGCGCAGCTTGCGGAAGCTTTTGCGGGCTCCATTATTATATGCAGGTCGTCACGCGGCGATTTTCTATCCATGCAAAAATCACTTGGTGATTATCCGCATGTTCGCGTCGATTTCACGGATCCGGCAACATTTTTGAGCGGGCTTCAGCAAGAGTTGCCCAGCCAGGCGAGCATCCTGTTTTATTTTGATGCGTGCGATTGGTCGGCGGGCCGCCAGCTTCTTGTCACTGAGCTTTCGAATGTGCTTGCTGCGTTTCCGAACGGCGTCGTTATTGTCAATGATCTCGGCGTGGTGTTGAGCCAGGAACTGTCTGGGCAAGATGGGCTGCGCAAAATTGAGGGGGGTGCTGAATATCCGGGCCCCGAGCTGGCATCGTTGATCGAGCGCGCATACATGTTTTCGAATGGCGATCTGCAAGAAGCGTTCGCATCCGGCGATAAGATGTGTTTGCTCACGACAAATGCGGACTATGCCGGCCTTATCAAGGGGCTTCCATCTCTGCGCAGCCTGGAAGACTGGAATTGGGATGATGTCAGGCAGGCCTTGGGTCATGTGCTGGAAAATACTGCCGCCTACCCGGCCGACGCGCCGGAGTTCGTTGGTGAAAAATCGGTTGTGTCTCGCGCTATAATGCCTGTTGCCCTATCCGAAGACCGCGCCGGGGACTGGAAATCGTTTCTGACGACTCTCAGCAAAGGTATGACGTCTATATATCCCAACAAGGACATGGACGCCGCCCTGTCGACGGGTGACCTGATTATTCCAATGGGCGAGCGCCTTGAAAAAATTTTCAAGAATGCCGGCGCTTTCAATGACGATCAGATCCAGCTTTTCGAGCAAATTTTCTTTCCTCTGGTTCAGCGCCTGGATCAGGCAATATCCGTAGAAAATAACCTGCGGTCGCAGCTCTTGCAGTCGGAATACAAGACCATCGTCGCCCAGAATGAACTCAGGGACGTTCAAAAGCGGTATGCCCGCAATGAGCAAACCCATGAGAGCGGCGACAAACTTATGCGGCATATTATAAACGATCTGGAGCGGAAGCTGGCGGTTTTGAAGGCCTCAAAAGCAGCCGTGTCCAAACATGAACCGCAGAGCCATCCTGATTTGGCGGAGGATTTGCACGAAGCCCGCTATGAATTGGCGAGGGCGCGGGAAGAGATTCACCAGCTTTACAATGATATTGCAAAAATGCGAGAAAATGACTTGGTGAACGTAAATGAAGCTGTGATTACGGAATCGCGGAACGAAGAAAAAATCGAGAATGCAAAAGAAAATGCTATGCTTCTGGAGGCTCTAAACATTCAAAATGAAGAGCTGAACTCACTGAGAGAATCGCTCAGTGTATTGAAGCGCGATATAAAGCTGATCTCGGCTTCGCGCTGGGTTAAGCTGGGTATAAAATTAGGTGTGTCAAAATTGCAGCCCCATCTTGCCTCCGTGCAGCAGGAGCTGAATTAATGACTCTCCACTTGCGTCAATTAAACACTATACTGGCTCACCATCAACTATTGCTGGGTGGAGCCGCAGAGCGCCGCACGATTTTAATCGTCGATGGCCATGAGGTCGATGCGTCACTTATGGCCTCGACCGACCTGCTGGCCTTTGCTTACAGCAACGAGCAGGATGCGAGTACGGCGTGGGCCGACATTCGCCAGCTTCCGTTTGAAAAGCGGCCGCTGCTGCTTTCGGGGACGGTCAGACGTCTCGCTGAAACCATCCCACTGAAATTCGACGTCATTGTCTGGCTGGATGCGGATATTGATGAATATCAGCGCATTGAAGACGCTTTCGAATTGCTTTCCGCCGATGGCATCCTGATAAGGCCTGAAGGCGAGGCCATGCTTTCGCAGCGCGCCATGTGTATTGATGCGCCGCTTTCGGACGATCTGGTGGCGGTGCTGGAAGGGCCGGTATCGGCAGTATCTCTGGCGTCACGCGGAGAAAGGCTGTTTTCGCGCCGCTTCGACGATAGCGACTGGCAACGCCTTCGTATCATATTTGATGCTTATCGGGATGCCGACGGGGACAAGAAGAGCCGCGAGCAAGACTTGCAAAATATGCTGCTGACCTTCTGGTCGGAGATTGTTTCAGGCGATGAACGGCCGGATCGTTGGCCGTGGCGCGGTCGCAGCGACACGACGCCGAAAGGCCGGCTTGACGGTCAGCAATGGCCGCGCATCTCGATCGTGGTGCCAACCTATAATCAGGGAAACTATATCGAAGAGACGCTGCTCTCCATTATAAATCAAGGCTATGAAAACCTTGACCTTATCATAATGGACGGCGGATCAACGGACGCTACCGATCTGGTGGTTCGCCGTTATCTTCCGCATATCAGTCATTATGTCAGCGAGCCTGACAGAGGGCAGTCTCACGCCATCAATAAGGGCATGAATATCGCCTCCGGTGACATTCTGACCTGGCTAAACAGTGACGATATGCTGGCCGAAGGCGCCCTTCATGCTATGGCGGTCGCTTTTGCCTCATCCGGCGCGGATCTGGTCGCGGGTATTTGCCGCACCCATAAGGATTATGTCTACGAATCCGAGCATATGACGGCCTGTTCAGACGGCATTTTGCCGCTGGATAGAATTCTTGATCTCGATGGCGGCTGGAATGCCGGACAATTTTTTTACCAGCCGGAAGTCTTCTTTTCGCGCGCCATATGGGAAAAAGCGGGCGGTATGGTTCGAGAAGACCTGTATTACAGCATGGACTACGAACTGTGGATGAGGTTCGCGGTCGAAAATGCCAAAATACACGTAATCGGTCGTCCGATCGCGTTGTTCCGACGCCACGATCAACAAAAGACGCATGTTGAATCGCGCTTTAAGGCAGAACTCATTACGGTGCGCGACAGCTTTGTAAAGCGCACCGGCCACGTACCGACTCAAAATCCAAACGGTGCCAGTTCTCGCAAGCTGTCTTTTTGCTTCGTCAATGATATAGGCTTTCATTACGGCGCCGGCATAGCGCACATGAGACTGGCCGAGGCTGTCGAAGCCGCGGGTCACAAGGTGAGTGCCTTCCAGTTGCTCGATCGAAACCGCCAGGGGGTTTTGCCCACGTCGGAAGAGCTGGTCGCGCAGATTGAAGAGACTGATTGTGATATCGTGGTTCTGGGCAATGTGCATTCGGCCAATGCCGATCCCAGCCTTTTTGAGGCCGTGTTCCAACGCTGGCCGACACTGGTTATCATGCACGATTTCTGGTGGCTGACGGGGCGCTGCGCCTATACGAACGGCTGCCGTATGCTGGAGGAGGGTTGCGATGCCAACTGTCCCACCCCCCATGAATATCCCCGGCTCGATGCAAATGAAATTAACCGCGCCTGGGTACAGAAGCGCGCCTTGCTGAATGACAATCCCAATGTGGTGCTCGTGGCGAATTCGCTTTGGACCCGGGATTTTGTGGATCAGTCGTCCGTTTTGCCCTTCCATGATGTTGACCAGATAAAGCTGGCGATTGATCCGGGGTATTTCGTGCCCCGGGACAAGGCCACAGCGCGCATGGCGCTGGGCCTGCCAACCGATGATTTCATCGTCATCATGAGCACAAGCGACCTGAATGATGCCCGCAAGGGCGCCTTGCCGATCATGCGAAAGTTTGCCGAACACAAGATCAGCAAACTTAAAGTGATTATTCTTGGCCATTTCTCGGAATCGCAGCGCGACATGTTCGGCGATATGTGTCTGCTGCCCGGATATGTCACCGATCAGGAAAAATTGCGGCTGTATTACGCGGCGTCGGATCTTCTGGTCGGTGGCAGTCGTGAGGAAACCTTCGGCCAGATATTTGCCGAAGCGGCCGCGATCGGCACGCCATCCGTGGCCTATGGTGTCACAGGCGTGACGGAAGCCGTCGCGGAGGGGTATTCGGGCGTACTGGCGCAGACAGAGTCGCCGGACGATATTGTCCGCCTTGTGCTGATGCTCAAGGAAAGGCCGCAACTCAGACAGCAATTGCATGAACTGGGGCCTATCTACTTCTTCAATGAGCATTCCGTGGAGGCCTGCTACCATAGCTTCTATCAGGTGCTGGTGCGCGCAGGCCTGATCGACCGGCTGGGCGTGCGCACCAATATTACGTTCAAGCCGAGAGAGTTCCGCTCGCGGTTTTCAGAGGTAAGCGCTCTTGACAGCGTGAAGGCAGGCAATACCTGGATTCCGGGTGACGGTGTCTGTTCGAGAGAGGATGCCCATCCGCAACACGGCATTCCCAAACCATTTTTCTGGTTGCAGGGGCCGGAATCGCGGATTCGTATCAAAAGCACCGAGACATGTGACTATTGGATCGCCATCGAATGCCAGAATATCCTTTTCGACGACATGGAATTGGAAATGCAGGTTGGAGACGGCGATAGTCATCAGCAAACCCTGGCGCGCAGCGCCTATGGGCATATCGATACAGTCTATTTTAAAACTCCATTGAAAAAAGGCTGGAATGACTTATCGATCAGGTTCCAGAAATGGACGTCATCGGAGGCAGATCCCCGGAAGCTTGCGCTGATACTGAGCGATATATTGTTTTCCCGCGCGGATTAAAAAGCGCGGCCCATTCGCAGGCATGGTCAGCCTACGTTTTTTTCAATCTGCTACGACGCCGCGGGCGGCAGGAGTTGATGCGTAATGCTTTTTGTGATCGTCACGCCGAGCTACAATCTGGATAAGTTTATCGAACAAACTATATCCTCTGTGGTGTTCCAGCAGGGTGATTTCCGGATCCGTTATCATATTCAGGATGCGGGCTCGACGGATAAAACCCATCAGATCATCCAAAAATGGCAGCGTCTGATAGACGGGCCTGACTTCCCCCTGCTCTGCAAGGGAGTTTCCTTCTCCTATTCGGTCGAGAAGGACAACGGCATGTATGACGGTATAAACCGCGGGTTCGATTTTGCCCGCAAGTCTCTGGCCCAAAGTGAGGGCAATTCGGCAAAAGAGGCGGGGCAGCGCGGGGCTTCATTACCAAGGTTCAGCAAGGTTGTGCCGTCTGCCTATAAAATGCCCGAGGTGGAAAATGAGGCCGGGGAACGAACCATCATGGGCTGGGTCAATGCCGATGATATTCTTTTTCCCGGCGGCCTCGCGGCTATAGCGTCCTTTTTCAGAGAGCATCCTTCCGCCCAGCTTGTTGGCGGTCTGGTCAATATCATGGCGTCCGATGGCTTCGTATTCCGGCTTTGGCCGTTAAGAGGCTACAGTCGGCTTAATATGGCGCTTGGACTTTATGACGGACGCAAGGATGTCTTTGTCATGCAGGAGGGAACCTTTTGGTGCTCTGAACTGTGGGACAAGACGGGCGGTTTGAATGCATCCTTGAGATATGCGGGCGATTATGATCTTTGGTACCGGTTTGCCCAGCATACGGAATATTATCAGCTCGACACCCTGATCGCCAGCCACAGAAGGCGGGATGGTCAGTTGAGTTCGAATCTGGTGAAATACTTCTCTGAAGTGGACAGCCTTAAAAGCTATGAGCTTGAACAAGCCTTCATGGACGGGAAGGCCAAGAACAAAAATATATCGCCGGATGGAACCTTTCATTACGACCTTGAAAGCAAGTCATGGAAATTTACGCCCCTGGCGAGGCAAACCTGGATACCTAGGGAAGGTTTCTCAGGCTCCGAGGGGCCTTTTCCCGAAGAAGACATTGTCAGCGGGCGCTGGATAAACGAGGCCAGGGCAGAATTTGTTCTTCTATGCGAGGTAGCGGGACGCTATGATGTGATGATCGACTACCGTAACCCCATGAGCGATAATGAGGTCAGCCTTTTCGGGCAATCGTTTGTTTTGCCCAATGAGGCGATGAAAACAAAACTTAGCATCCAGCTACAGGTTGATTTGCAAGAAGGTGAAAACATAGGCGTCATGGAGTTCGCGCAAATTAAAACCGTACCTGGCGATCCCCGCAAACTGGTAATTTTTGTTGAAAATATCCAGGCCATACCTGTTTCGGACGATTGATCCGGTCGCGCGGAACGCGGCCTTTAGAGTGTTTCCCCCAAAAGTGGATTCACTTTTTGGATAAGGAAGAGCGATAAACAAAAACTTAGAGCGCCGATCTGAGTCTATCAGATCGAAAAGCGCTCTAATGGATAGGGTTGACTTGCCTGGGAACAGGCATTTCTAAGAACAGAGAAAAATAATGTCGAATGAATCTAGCGATGATTCCCCATTGCTTATGGCTCTGGAAGCGCTAAATGCCTTAGACACTATCGTATATGTCGGTGCCGGCGCGGGTACGGATCTGCCCTGGCTTCTAAACAGCAAAGCCCAAAAAATTATTGTTGTTGAGCCGAACAGCAATCTGGTTTCGGCGCTGAAGCGTATCGGCGGCAATGATGCGCGTCTGGAAGTTTTACCCTTCGCCTTAGCGGAAACAACAGGACAATCAACGCTCTATATGTTGAATTTTTCCTCGCTGTCCGGATTGAAACCGCCGACGGACGCCCTGCGGTCGCTGTTTCCAGGATTGCGCATCATATCGGAACAGCCGGTTGAAACCCTGAATGTCAGCGATTTGATAAGCCGGATTTCTCTGCCGGCGGCCGGCGACAACATGATGATTCTGGATGCGCCGGGAGAAGAACTGGCTATCCTCAGGCAGATTGTCGGCCTGCAAGCGCCGGTTTTCAAAACTATAATTCTGCGGGCCACCTCAGAAATACTGTATGAAAACGGTTCTTCGACTCAGGAACTTCAGCCTATACTTGAGGCGGGCGGCTATCTGACCGAATCCCTGCTTAGGGATGATGCCGGCTTCACAGAGTTGTGGTTCAGATTTGATGCCCATGCGGCGACGGTTGCGCAAATGAAAGCCGCACTCACGCAAATGAGGGCAGCGGCTGACGAGCTGCAACAAAGGCTGGAGAATGCCGAAGATCGTCTGTTGCAAGCGGACGAGGCGCTCAGGGCGGAAACGACGCGCTCACAGGCGGCGCAGGCGCGCCTGCTTGATCTGGAGGTGACACTCTCAGATATGTCGAAGAGCTATTCTGAAAAGTCGGCGGCGGCTGACGAGCTGCAACAAAGGCTGGAGAATGCCGAAGATCGTCTGTTGCAAGCGGACGAGGCGCTCAGGGCTGAAACGACGCGCTCACAGGCGGCGCAGGCGCGCCTGACCGAACTGGACGCCGCCTTGCTGCTGCGGGCCTCGGAGGCTGAATATTTGCAGCAGGCTTACGATAAAATCGAAGTGGAGAATCAAAAAAATAAAGATATGTTGTGCGACAAAACTGAACAGGCTCGATTAGCCGAGGCCCGCCTGACCGAGTTGGAGGAGGCTCTGGCGCAGGCGAAGTCGGCATCAGAACAGTTGCAACACGCACTTACCGACGCTCAAGGACAAATTCTGCAAAAGGATCAGGCGCTTCAGGCAGAAACTATGAAAATCAAAGAACTGGAACACAAGCAATGGCTGGCCAGCACTGAATTTTCCCGTTTCGAAGGGCAGGTTGACATCCTTAAAGATCTGCTGCTGCGTGATGAATCTCTATGAAAAAAACTTCTGACCAGAGCGCGGGAAAACCATCACCAGCTAAAAAAGTGATGATGTCAGAAGGTCTTGGGGAACTCGTTGCCGTGCCGGAAAAAATAGATAATCCAGAGTCCGACTATCCTCCGGAAGACATGTACACACTGGATTCGGCGCGGACGAGCTGGCAATTCGGTGATTGGGATGCACTGATACAGATCGGCAAAGCTGATCTCACAAATCATCCTGACCGAGCTAAGCTGGCCCTGCTTATCGCCGCGGCGCACGCGCACAATACGAACAAGCCGTTTGCTAGACATTTTGCGTCTTTAGCGGTCAGTTGGGGATGCAGCAGAAGGCTGGTCAATGATATTCTTATATCCAACCTATATAATACATTAGGGCGTCTCTCATTACTGTTAAATCGTGAGAAAGATGCATCTGAATATTTTAATCGCGCCATTGAAATAATCGAGACAAAGCGTAACAACACCTATCTGGGCCGGGTGAGGCAGATATCCGAAGCCGCCAGACTGGGCTTGATTCCGCAAGCCAGCCAACTTCTGGATCAGGAGATCAGCAGTCAAGACGATACACGCTCAAATAGTATGGCATGGCGGTCTGTCGTGGAAGCACAGATAGAAATCTTGCATCACGAGTTATGGCTCTCATTGCAGAAGGGCCAAATGTTTCCACATGGCGATCCGCAAAAGGCGGATGTGCCGGGGCAGGCGCTCATAACTGGCGACGATCTCAAAAGACAATCCCCTTCCCAGCTTGGCCAGGATCTTTGGGTTCTGGAACAGACCGGCTATAAACGTGGCGGTTATTTCGTGGAATTTGGCGCGACGGACGGCATAGCTTTAAGTAATACCTGGCTATTGGAAAAGCAGTTTGGCTGGAAGGGAATATGTGCAGAGCCTAATCCTGAATTTTATGCTCAGCTACAAGTAAATCGAGAATGTAAAGTATCCTCTGACTGCATTGGCGGCCAAACGGGAAATTCAATAGAATTTATTCTGGCCGGTGTTTTTGGGGGTATGGCGCAATATGCTAACTCTGATAAGCATCAGGACAAGCGTCAAGCTTATCAAGAACAAGGAAAAACTCTAAACCTTATTACTATTTCTCTGCATGACTTTCTTAAAAAGAATAAGGCACCGAAAAATATTGACTACCTCAGTATAGATACGGAAGGGAGTGAGTTAGAAATTCTTGAGAATTTCCCTTTTGAAAAATGGAAGATACACCTCATTACAGTCGAGCATAATTTCACGCCTAGCCGCGAAAAAATCAGGAAGCTGCTTGAAAGTAAAGGATATTCCGGGGTAGAATCTCAATGGGACGATTGGTACAGGCTGCAAATATAATTTATCCAAAGTAGTTTATCGATTAATCATAGAGTGTTAATCGAATTCTCCATATATTCGATAAGTGAATTCTTAAATTTGATGAAAATAAAACTCAATTATTTGCATGCAGCCATGTGTTTACATGGGTTGAGCCGGAGTGTATCATGGTAAAAATAGCAGTTATTGGCAATTGTCAGTCAGAAAAAATACAGCTTTTGATTAAAGCCATGTCGCCCAATATAACCTGTTATGTTTTGGACGGGGTTCACAAGCTTTCTGAAGAACAAAGAGAAAAGTACCTAAATGTGTTCCATGATGTCGATTTTATTTTTACGCATAAATAAGTGATAACTATCATATAGAATATGTCAGGACGAACTTTTTAACTGCCGGTTGGCCAGAAAAGGTTGTTACATTCACCAGCTTCTGGTTTAATGGTTACGATCCTTCATTTGTAATCCCTCTCAACAAAAATAACCTGCCTTATGACGGCCCTTTAGGGCCCAACCACTTCCGGCAGATCATTGAAGCCTATGCTTCCGGCAAAAGTGTGCAGCAGGCTGTGGATTGCTGGCAAAAAATGGTAAATTTTGAAGAAAAAGCAATCAACCTGTTCGAGCTCTCTTTAATCGATTTAGTCAATCGCGATGCCGAATGTGATGTAAAGTGCGCTTCATTTATAAATGAATATTATAATATTTATCCAATAACGCACACGGTAAACCACCCTTGCATTAATTTCTTGATCTATGCTGCGAAATCTATGGTCGTGTCCCAGCGAGTGGTGTAACTGGGTAAGAGCGTAGCGCATGGCTCGCCGCCCATTCAAAAGGGCAAAGCGAGCCTTAGCGTAGCGGGTTGGTCATCAGTGATTTTCGGATAGGTTTGGGTTGCGACACTCATTCCAGAACGAAAGAACACCGATGACCGACGATATGATGGCCCTGAAAGGGCTTGTTGAAAAGACCTCAGACAGCGATTTGTTGCGCGACATGATCAGCTTCACGGCTGAACGCTTGATGGCATTGGAAGTGAGCGGCATGACCGGTGCCGGCTACCATGAGAAAACCGGCGACCGGCTGGTCCAGCGCAACGGCTATCGTGACCGAGACTGGGAAACACGCGCAGGCACGGTCGAGCTTCGGATCCCGAAGCTTCGTAAAGGCAGTTACTTCCCGGGTTTCCTGGAGCCCAGGCGCGTGGCCGAGAAGGCACTGACGGCTGTGATCCAGGAGGCTTACGTTCAGGGTATCTCGACGCGCTCTGTCGATGATCTGGTCAAGGCGATGGGGATGAGCGGCATCTCCAAGAGTCAGGTCAGTCGGCTGTGCGAAGAGATCGATGACCGTGTGAAGGCTTTCCTGAACCGCCCCATTGAAGGGGAATGGCCATACATCTGGATTGACGCTACGTATCTGAAGGTGCGCCGGGGCGGCCGTATCGTCTCGGTCGCCGTCATCATCTGCGTTGGCGTCAACAGCGACGGCAGGCGTGAAGTGCTGGGCATGGAGGTCGGCACCTCGGAAGCCGAACCGATCTGGGCAGAGTTCCTGCGCAACCTGACACGCCGGGGCCTGCGTGGTGTCAAACTTGTGGTCTCTGATGCCCACATCGGGATCAAGGGTGCCGTCTCCAAGGTTCTCAACGCCACCTGGCAGCGCTGCCGTGTTCACTTCATGCGCAATGTCTGCGCCCATGCCGGCAAGAGCGGGCGACGCGTCGTCTCTGCCTTCATCGGCACGGCCTTCGCCCAGGAGACGGCGGAAACGGCGAGTACCCAATGGCGAAACGTCGCCGACCAGCTCAGGCCCAAAATGCCAAAGCTGGCCACGATCATGGACGAGGCTGAGCACGATGTCCTGGCCTATATGACCTTCCCGAAGGAACACCGCATCAAGCTGCACTCAACCAACCCCATTGAACGGCTCAATGGCGAAATCAAGCGTCGCTGCGATGTCGTGGGCATCTTCCCAAACGACGATGCCATCACCAGACTGGTCGGCGCCATCCTGCTCGAACAAAATGACGAATGGGCGGTTCAGCGCGGACGCTACATTACCCTTGAAACCATCGCACAACTCAGCGATGATCCACTTCTCAGCATGCCAGCCGTGGCAAACTGAGCGAAACCCGGACCTGTCCGGAAGTCATTGATGCCAAGCGCTCAATTACACCACGCCCTGGGGCACGATCAAATCTATACTGAATTATATATCTATACCATACGCTTCCGTTAATGTAAATGCGCTTCCTGATTATTTTAAGCTAGACTTCATAGATATATCTCCAAATAAATATATTGCCGATTACTTTGAAATTAAATTTGATTAAAATAATCTTTATCGTGGGTATGATTTAGTTGAAGGTGTTTATAATTCTGCTGGCGGAGTAAAGTTTTATGATACTGAAGAGCTAGTCGAACATTATTATAATATGTATAGGTCTGCTTGGGCTGATGACGCTGCGCAATTTTTCAAGGCCATCGCATGATTGTGAATTATAGAGAGCCGACGTAAAGACGGCAAAATGAATTCATGGCCACAACTCTATGTGGCGGTCGGGAGTGGGGAAGCTGAACTTCAGGCTGGTTCGGCCTTCAAAAAGCGCTCGATATAGGCCTCCATCGGCGGCATGGTCGCGGCCGCCTGAGCCACCGACTGGCGGATGCGCTCGAAATGGACGCGCAGGGCTTCGGCCTCCATCAGGTCAACAAACGGATCATAGGCTTGCGGCATCAGGCCGAGGCCGAAATAGAGCGACAGCCATGAGGGTTCGGTAAAGCCGCCTCTGAAGCGCAGTGTTTGGCTATAAAATCTTCATGGCGGGGCAGCTTGGCCACGAGCTGCCGGATCTGATCGCGCCGCTTGCGCATGATCTCACTTAAACCTTCCAGCGGGATGCGGTCGGCCAGCGGATCATAGGCTTCGGCGCGCAGGCCGTGGCCGTGATAGATCGAAATCCATGACGGTTCGTGAAAATGGTCGAACTTGCGTACCAGCACTTCACCACGCCGCTTATAAAGCTCCAGCTTCCATTGCAGATCATCCGGAATTGGCATGTTGGCGCAATAACGCCATAGCTCACCACTGCGGTCGTTCAGGCAGTAATGGGCGATAATAAAATCGCGCACGAAGTCGTAAGAGCCTTGATTGCGCAGATTATATTCGTCGCGCAGGTACGGGTCGATCCGTTTGGATGGGAACAGTTCCAGCAGCCGTACAGCGCTGTTCTGGATGAAGTTGATCGAGGTCGATTCCAGCGGTTCGAGAAAGCCGGTGGATAGCCCGATGGCCACGCAGTTTTTTTCCCAATAGACCTGACGATGGCCCGTTTTGAAGCGCAGCAGGCGCGGCTCTTTCAAGGGCGGCGCATCCAGGTTTTGCAAAAGCGTGTCGAGCGCGGCCTGCTCGTCAATATAGCTGGAGCAGAAAACATGGCCGTTGCCGGTGCGGTGTTGCAGGGGAATGCGCCATTGCCAGCCGGCTTCCAGCGCGGTCGAGCGCGTAAACGGCGTCATGTGTGGTGAAGCGGGCTTTGAGGTCGCAACGGCCCAGGCGCGGTCCACCGGCAGCCATTTGGACCAGTCCACAAAGGGCACGCCCAGGGCTTCGCCGAGCAGCAGCGCGCGAAAGCCCGTGCAATCGATAAACAGGTCGGCGGCTTCGAAGCGGCCATCATCAAGGGTCAGGCTGTCAATATAGCCGTTTTCGCTGCGCAGATTGACGCCGGTGATTTTGGCATTGATCCGGCTTACCCCACGCTTTTCGCAATGCTCGCGCAAGAAGCGCGCATAAAGGCCTGCGTCGAACTGAAATGCATAAGAATAGTCATGCATCGGTGAACGCGGATCGGGGTTCGGCGGGAAGAATTTGCCAGCATAGGCCAGTTGCGTGCCGACGCTGTAGGCTTCCAGCGGCGTGACTTCGCCGGCCTGATTGAGCCGTCGCCAGATCTGGTGCGCGGCAATGCCTTCATGTGTGCCGCCATAATCGCCGAAAGGATGGAAATAGCGGTTGCCTTCGTGACCCCAGCCGACAAACTCGATGCCCAGCTTAAAGGTAGCGTTCGTCGCACGGATAAAGCTGATTTCGTCGATGCCAACATGTTCGTTAAAAACGCGAATAGTCGGGATGGTGGCTTCACCCACACCAATCGTGGCGATGTCTTCCGACTCGATCAGCAAAATCTCAACATTCGCCGCCAGACCGGCGCGCAGGGCTGCCGCCGTGATCCAGCCGGCTGTGCCGCCTCCGGCGATGATGATTTTACGTATGGCTTCAGACATATGCGCTTCCTGGCTGAATGTTACTTATACGGGAAAAAGCCCGCCCTGACAAAAAAAGACCCCCCCGGCGTTGCCGCCGGAGGGATTTAGGTCGAGACGTCAGTAATTGGACAAGGCCTCTAGTAGAGGGCGCGCAGCACGAACGAGATGCGCTTGTCAGTCTTGATGGCCGAATACCACTCACGCACGAGCGGATTATCAAGATCGGACGACACGAGCTGGGTCGTGGTCGAATGACCCAGATTGGTGATCTGTACGCCAACCTTGTAGTGATCATTGATCGTATAGAAGACCGAGCCATCAACCTGACCGTAGGATTCGGCCCACAGCGGACGATTCACATTGGCTGCCGATGTCGTGTAGAGATAGGTCGAACGCCAGTTATAAGCCAGTCGCGCCGAGATGCCGTATTTTTCGTACATCAGAGCGAAGTTGTAGCTGTTTGGCGACATGCCTTCCAACGGCAGGGCATTAAGCGCACTGCCTGCGGTCGAGCTGGAATTACGGCCACCCGACGAGTCGATGTGGGTATAGTTGGCCTGAATGCCCAGACCATTTAACGGCGCTGGCAGAGAATCATAGAACTGCTGATAGGCTAATTCGTAACCCTTGACCGTACCGTCAACATTGCCGTTTTCCTGACGGGTAACATCAAAGGTCAGGGTCTGGCCGTTATTGGTATAGGTTTCCGGAGAGGTTCCCGTATAGATGTAGTTCTTCAGCTTCTTATAGAACAGATCCATCGTCAGGCTGCCGGTGGGTGAGAAATACCACTCGCCGGTCCAGTCATATTGCGCGGCTTCGATCGGCTTCAGGTTCGGATTGCCGCCGGTGCCGGTATAGGTGGCGTAATCGAACGTCTTGCCGTCCGTGCCAGTGAAGTTCATCGAACCGCCAATAGAGCTGTAAGGATTCAGCCATGCCATTTCCGGACGCACCATGCCTTCGGAAGCACCGAAGCGGAACTGCAACTGGTCATTCCATTTCAGGCGAATATTGAAATTCGGCAGTGTGTTGGAATAATTGCGCCCGCCGGAATAGGGCTGGGTGAAGCCGCCGCTGGCGAAGGCCAGATAGTTCAGATATTCCGTACAGTTCGTATTGCACTGGGCGCTGGTCGATGTCGGCGCCGCCATGACGATATAGCTTGCACCGGTCGACTTGGTCTGAACGTAGCGAATGCCGACATTGCCGTCGATGGTGCGATCCTGACCGGCGATACTGACATCATGACCGAACTTCAGCAGGCCATAGATGGCGGAGGTTTTTTCCCTTTGATGGTTGAGCCCACCCGAAGCCGCATAGGTCGAGTAATCGGTGCTGAGCGGCGTCCAGCCCCAGCCTGAGGTTTCGGTCGACTTCAGCACATCATAGGTATGGGCCGTGCCCATATTGACGGTCTGGGCCGAGGGGAACACGACCGTGCCAGGAACCGGCACAGCGCCGTTCATGAAGTTAGAGAAGTCACGCACATCATAGGTGCTGGCACCGGTATCGGTGCCGTAAACCGCGGCACCGCCGCCTGGGCTGCCCCAGTACTGGTAAGACAACGCGTTCCAGTTGTAGCCGGACTGACGTGTATCATAGGTCTTGTCAGTGGAACGCACGCCGAATTTGAAATCCTTCAACCAGCCGGCATCAATATCATAGTCGCCATCGATGCGCGCGGCCAACTCATGGCCGGAATTATCTTCGACGTGATCCATCGCCGCCGCCCACCAGTATTGCGACGGGTCAGCGACAACGGCTTCATTCGAGACACTGATGACGGGCAGCTTGCCGGAAATGTCGATCGTAGCGTCAGGCTTGGTGGCTACCTGCATGAAGTCAGTGTTCGACAAGACGTTGGAGGTCGAGCGCACATATTGCAAGTCGGCAGACAAGGTCAGACGGCTGCTGGCGTTCCAGCGGGCGTGCAGGGCAATGTCGCTGGTTTCGTTATGATCTTCGCCGTAACGGGTATTGGAGGTAATACCGGCCTGCTTGACCGTACCGCTCTGGAAAACCCCGTCCGAATTGTATTTGTAGGAGGCCATCGAAGCGGGTGAGGCGAATTCGCCACTGTCATTGTAGAAGCCGACATTATATTCGGTATTCTTCGGAACGGCCTTGGCGTTCAGGCCGGTCAGGGTGAATTCCCAGGCATCGTTGGGACGCCATTGCAGGGCGGCATAGGCGGCAGTGCGCTTCTGGTTCCATTCGATCGTGCGCCAGCCCATCGTATTGGGCACCAGCACGTTTTGACCACCTGCGGTGGTTTCCGGATTGTAGCGGTCAACGGCGATGACATTGGTCATATTGCCTTCGTCAACCATCGAATAGTTGAACAGGGCACCGATCTTGCCGATCGACGTGTCCCACTGGTTCGAATACAGCAGGCTGCCGGACTGGTGATCCTTTTGCTGCAAATCGCCGCGCGTATTATCGATGGTAAAGGCGATTACCTGCTTCTTGGAATCAAACGGCAAGCGGGTGCGCAGATTAACCGTGCCGCCGATACCGCCTTCTATCATGTCGGCCGAGGGATTCTTGTACACATCGACGCCGGCCAGCAGGTCGGATGACACATCACCCCAGCTCAGTCCCCGGCCATCCTTGGCCGAGAAAATGTCGCGGCCATTCAGTTCCGAACGCACCCAGGACAGCCCGCGGATTTCAACGCCGCCGGCTTCAGCCGTCATGCGGATCGGGTCGCCGGCATCGGCGGCGCGCTCGATGGTGACGCCAGAAATCCGTTGCAGGGCTTCGGCGACGCTGCGGTCAGGCAGGGCACCGATGTCAACGGCGGTCACGGAGTCAACGATGACGTCGGAATCCTTCTTGATCTTCTGTGCGCTTCTAAGCTGAGCGCGCTGGCCGGTGACGACCACGACGGTGCTGTCAGCCGAGGCCGGGGCGGGCGCTGCGGCATCCGGCGTGGCGGCGGCGTCCTGCGCGAAGGCGGGCGCAGCCAGCAGGCCGAGGGTGAGCAGCGATGCGCCACCCATGAGGGCAACGATACGGCGCGATGAATAACGGGACTTGGACACTTTTACATCTCCCTGAAAGTGGTTCCGGCTCTTCTGTGGAGCCGGACGGCGAAACGGTAACCGGTAAGGGCGTTTCAGCGTCACATAAAATCTAATTTATATGTAAAAACGAGAAAAGGGCGCAGTAACCCCTTTTTCTCGTCTGCTGTACGTCTTCCCAAAATTTATTTTATTCACAACAGACGCAGATCAACTAACCGGCTAAGCGGCACGTTTTATGAATCTATATGTGCTATTGATAAGGCTAACATTTTGTATGATAAACTCCAGCGTGGAGTTATCAATTGTAGTACGATAACGGGGGGCATAGTATTATTGCAACATAAGCCCTTGAAAAACGGCGATATATTTTAAATATGATAAATGATGCAATAAATTTTTCAAAAATAAAATAGAATTATCAGTGGACATGGCTTTCATGTGCAAAAAAACCAGCAGGTTGCGGATCGTCATAAATTGACACGGATAAGATACGAAAAGTCCAAATTATCGCTGTCGTTTCTTCTGGAATGACACGTCCACCGGTGTCATGCTGGGTCTGAACCATTCATCAGGGAGGGGATGTGATGTTTTCCAGACGCGATATATGGATGGGTGCGGCGGCTGTGGCGGGTCTGGCCTTTGCCGGGACGACGGCGCGCGCCGCGCCGCTGATCATCCGGGTGCCGATTGACTATGCGCCCAATGGGATGCCGGTCTTGCCGCTGACCATAGGTGGGCAGGGGCCTTATCATTTTCTGCTCGATACCGGCGCCTTTGCCTGCATGATCCGCGAAGACCTGGCCAAGTCGCTGAAGCTGAGATCGGCGGGCTCGATCCGTACCGGCAGCGTGGTCGGCCATGAGGACAGCTATATTTATCAGGGCGAGAACATCCTGATCGGCGGCGGTCTGCGCCTGCCGCATATGAGCCTGATCGGCATGGCCCATTTCCCGATCAAAGGGGTGGATGGTGTCTTGCCCGCCAGCATCCTGACCGCCCTGCCGTCGCAACTCGATTATGAGGGCAAGGAGATACGCTATTATCTGAACGGCGCGGACATGGATCTCGACGGTTTTCACAAGATCGACGCCGAGTTTCAGGCGGCCCACGATGGCGAGGCCGAAAAGGTGTTCGTGCCGCTGACACTCGATGGCCACAAGATGCTGTGCGCCATCGATACCGGCGCAGGCACGCCGGTGCTGGCGGGTGCGCAATTCGTGGCCGATCACAAGCTATGGGACAAATATCCGCTGATCCGGGCCAGCACCAATATCGGCGGCAATGGCCAGACCCTGTCGGTTCGCATCGTCCGTATGCCCAATATCGACATTGGCGACCTCCATATCGATGTCCTGCCGGTTGCCCTGACCGAACCGAAGACGATGGATAATTTCGATGATTTCGACGGCCTGATCGGTACGCCGCTGCTGCGCCGCTTTACGCTCGCCTTTACCGGCCATAAGGAACTGTATCTCAAACCCAATGCCGCTTTCGCGCAAGCCTCCGGCATCATGCCCGAACTGGCCGTGCCCGCCGCCGCGCCGCCGGGGACGGTGCCGTTTCTCTACGGCCAGAACCGCCAGATTCTGCTCTCGGCCCACACGGATGGTCATGACGCCATGCCGGTTTTGCTGAGCACGGCAGAGGTCAAAAGCAAGATTACGGCGGAAGCCGCCGCCTTGCAGGGCCTGCCGCGCCGGGCCGATGGCGGCTATGACGCCTCCGGCCTGATGATCGGCGAGGTGCGGCTGCCGCATCTGGTCATGCAGGAAAAACCGCCCCTTTCGGGGCCAATGGCAGCCTTAGGCCTCGATTTCCTCACCGCCTTGCCGATGACGCTCGATTTTGAGAGCCATACACTGAGCTTCCATGTGAGCGACACGCCGGATTTTTCTGGCTTTCATGAAGTTGGTGGGCTCGCCGCTTCGCCCGATCATGCTGGAGCGTCGCAGCTCTTTCTCAATCTGCGCTTCGAGGGGCAGGACATAAGCTGCCTGGTTGACACCGCCACGACGATGGCTCTGGTGCTGATGCCGAAAACCGTGACACGTTTCAACCTGTGGGATCGTTACCCCAAGGCGGATAAACGCATCATCAATGATGATGGCCGGACGTACCGGGCGCGCTTTCCCAAACTGGCTGGCTACCAGATCGGCCCCTTTGCCATACCGCCCGCCGCCGCCTTTGTGGTCGATCCCTCACAAAAGATGAAAAGCGAGGTCGAGGCGGTGATTGGCATGGGATTCCTGCATCGCTTCACCATCGGCTGCGACAAGGCAGGGCGGCTCTATTTCCGACCCAATCGCTATTTCGACAATCCGAATGCGGGCCCGGCCTGAGACACATAGGGCCTGAGACACATAGGGGCTGAGGCAGACTCACATGATTTCGGCCACGAAAGACACGAACGGTTTCGTGCTTTTCGTGGCCGAAAATCCTTCGCCTATTGCGAATGCACGGCGCTCCACACCTTGTCGGTGAGCGTGACATCGACCGTGACCGGCAGAGCATCAGACGCCTGACCCAGTCGGACATGATAGGTGCCCGCCTTGATATGCCAGCTATTATCGCTGGCTTCCCAGGTGGCCAGCAGGCGCGGATCGACCGTCAGGCTGAAGCTTTTTTGCGCGCCGGGTGCCAGATCGAGTTTGCTGAAACCGCCCAGACGTTTCGGCGCTTCCCAGCCCGCCGCTTGCCAGTTGTCAGGCGCCACGAAGGCCATGACCAGACCCTTGCCCGCCACCTTGCCGGTATTGGCCAGCGTGCCGCTGACCGTGATCAGGTCGTCGGCCACCGAGGCCTTGGCGTCTGATACAGCAAAGCGGGTGTAGCTCAGGCCGTGGCCGAAGGCGAACATCGGCGTGAAGCCTTTGACATCATACCATTTATAGCCAATCGCCGCGCCTTCGTCATAGGTGACATGCACAGGCACCCCGTCCGCGTGGCCAAAGCCCTGAATATCGGCGTGGGCGAACTGCGAGGTATCGGCCGGGAAGCTGATCGGCGAATGGCCCGACGGATCGACCGCGCCGGTCAGCACGCGGGCGATGGCCGCCCCGCCGCGAATGCCGGGATACCAGGCTTCCAGCACGGCGGGCACATCTTTCAGCCACGGCATGAAGACGGCCCCGCCGGTTTCCAGCACCACGATGGTCTTCGGATTGGCCTTGACCACGGCAGCGACCAGCGCATCCTGATTGTCTTTCAGGTCGAGCGTGGTGTCAAAACCCTCGCCCTTCCAGTCGGTGACGAAGACGATGGCGACCTCGGCCTTGGCGGCGGCAGCGGCGGCGGCGGCGATGTCGGTGCCGCTGTCATAGCTGATCCGCGCCTTTGGCAGGTCGGCGCGCAGTTCGGTGACCGGCGAGGACGGCATATAGACCACCGGCCCCGGCCAGCCCTTGGGGTCGAGATCGGGCACGGCATTGCCGCCCACCGGCGTCACCGCCGAGGAACCGCCGCCCGACAAAACGCCCTTATCGGCATGGCCGCCGATCATGGCGATGGATTTCACGCCGCTCAGGGGCAACAGGTTGCCATCATTCTTGAGCAGGGTCAGGGACTGTTCGGCGGCGTGTTGCGCCACATCGGCGTCGGCCTTGAAATCAATCGGCGCGACCTTGACCGGATCGTCGATCACCCCCTCAGCAAACAAAGGCCACAGGATGCGCGTCGCCATATCGTCTAAGCGTTTTTGCGACACATCGCCATCGGCAAGCGCGGCTTTCAAAGGTGCGCCAAAATAGGCCTTGCCATCGCCGCAGCACGGGAAGCCGGTCATCTGGTCGAGGCCGTAATTAGCGGCATCGACCGTTGAATGCACCGCCCCCCAGTCCGACATGACATAGCCCTTGAAGCCCCAGTCGTGCTTTAAGACCTTTTGCAGCAGATATTCGTTTTCGCAGGCCCAGCGGCCGTTCACCAGATTATACGAACACATGACCGAGCCGGGATGGCCCACCTCATTGACGAACTCGAACGCCAGCAGGTCGGACTGGTGCATGGCTTCGGGCGAGATGGTCACATCCACCGTGGTGCGCTGGCTTTCCTGATCATTGACCGCATAGTGCTTCATGGTCGAAACCATGTGGGTCGATTGAATGCCTGCGATCAGATTACCGGCCATCTGCCCGGCCAGCCACGGGTCTTCGCCGGCATATTCAAAATTGCGGCCATTGCGCGGTTCGCGGTCGAGATTGGCGCCCCCGGCCAGGAAGGTATTAAAGCCCGAATCCCGCGCTTCGTGGGCGATCATCACCCCACCGGCATAGGTGACCGTGGGGTCAAAGGAGGCGGCGGTGGCTAGCGACGAGGGCAGGGCGGTAAAACCATGCAGCCCGTGGGTGCGCACGCCCATCGAGGCGTCGGTCTGCCACTGGCCGGGAATGCCAAGGCGCGCAATACCGGGCACATAGCCCGCCGAGCCGCGAATATCGTTGGCATCGACATCGGCCTTGATGGCGGCGGGCACCACGGAATCGGGCTGTTTGTCGAGGTCGTCAGGATTGGTATAGCCCATGACGAGGGTGAGCTTTTCATCCTCGGTCATGGCGGCCACGGCGGTGGCAGCGCGCTCATCGGCGGTCTTGGTCTTGTCCATCCACGGCTGAGGGGTCTGCGCCAGAGCGCTGCCAGCCACACAAACCAGCATAACGGCGCTGGCCGCCGTCATCATCAGGGACGTTTTCATGGGGTATCCTCCGCTTTATCATTGCGGCGGAGGTTAGAAGGAAAGCGCTGTCATGGCAATCACAGGATTGCATAGAGAGGGCGCGTGTTCCATAATGCGTTTATGGAACGTAGCGTCGCCATCGCCAGATTAAAGCCTTTTGAGGCTCGCTTACGGGAGCGAGGTGTGAGCGCGCTTTACCTGTTTGGTTCAACGGCGCGCAATGAGGCGCAAGTTGATTCCGATCTCGATCTTCTCTTTGAGCATGATCCAAAGGCGCATTTTACCCTGTTCAGTCAGGCGGGTATTATGCAGGATCTGTCCGAGCAGCTAGGCGCAAAGGTCGATCTCATCGCGCGTGACGGTCTGCGCCCACATTTTCGGGCGCAGATAGAACGAGATATGGTCAAAGTCTTCTGATGCAGGATACTGGCAACGAACTGGCGATCATTCTTCAGCTTATTGATCGTGTTCAGACCACAGTTCATCGCGAAACCGTCGAAAGCTTCGCTTTGTCTGATGAGGCGATAGATGCAACCACCTATCGCCTGAGCATGATTGGCGAGCATTGTAAACGCTTGCCCGACGAGATCAGGCATCGCCATCCTGATATTCCGTGGCGAGAAATGACCGGCCTGAGGAATATCGTGGTTCACGGCTATGATAATGTCAGCCCATCCATCATCTGGCAAACGGCAACTGAGGGACTGCATTCCATCCGCGAAATGGTAGTTGATGAACTCCAGCGGCTGGGTTCTTGAACATGTATGGCGAATGCACCCCGGCGATCTGGCGGCCCTGATAAGGCCCGCCACCCCGCTTTACGGATCGCCGGTCAGGGCCTTGAAACGCGACGCCATCGCCTGACGGCGCTCCGACGACGCCTTGCGGGCGTTTTCGACGGCCACCAGTTCGGTGGCGCGCAGCAGGTGATCGATGACCCGGTCCATATGGTCGTGCATGGCCTGACGCGCCGCGCCTGACGAACGGTTTTTCAGCGCATTGAGAATATCGGTGTGCTCATTGATGCGATCCTTCATGCCCAGATCGGCGGCGCGCGCCAGAATATTGCGCGCCAGCGGCGAATGATAGCGCCAGTCCCACAGGTTCTCGACCGAGGTGACCATCGCGCCATTGCCGGTCGTGCGGGCAATCGTCATGTGAAATTCGCGGTCGGCCTTTTCGGCGCGCGCCGGATCGGCGTCGTTCATACTGGCCATCAGGTCTTCCAGCTCGGCGAGCTGTTCGTCATTGATCAGGGTGGCGGCCAGAGCTGCCACCTCGCCTTCAAACAGGCGGCGCGCCTCGATCAGCTCGAACGCGCCGATTTCCGAATCGGTGATCGGCGGTAATTTATGCTTCTTGCGGGCGACCGTAATGCCCAGCCCCTGCTTGGCTTCGATCAGCCCCATGATTTCCAGCGCGATCATGGCTTCGCGCAGGGATGGGCGGCTGACACCAAACTGTACGGCCAGATCGCGCTCGGTGGGCAGACGATCACCGGGCTTGTAATGGCCGGATTCGATTTCGGCGGCGATGGAATCGGCGATGCGCCGGTAGAGCTTTTTTGGGTCTGACATCTTCGGTCATAAAGGTTGTTCGCCCAAGGGTATGACCTTTATCAGCAAACTTTTCAACCTGTCTGTTAACCGTTCAGGATACGGAGCGTAAAGGGTGGCCATCGACAAGCTCATCGCCGGTCCATCCGCTGCTCCAGCCGATGCGGTTCACGGCCTGAGTCAGCCTCGTACCCTTATAATCTTCAGGCAGGGTCAGAAGTTCGGTGATATTGCGGGTAAGTGTGGCGTGAACACCGTCAAGGGCGGCCCTCCACTGAAGGGGCGTCTGGGCCAGATTGGGGTCGGGCGTGTCCCAGTGTGCCACCGGCGCATGGCCAAGCGCGGACATGCACATCTCACCTTCGGCATTATTACACAGGGTAATCGCCAGATCGATGCGCGGCGCATCGGCGGCAAGGAACTCCCGCCAGTGCTTCGGACGCAAGCCATCGAGACTATAACCCTGCTCGGTCAGAAAGGTCTGCACCATCGGCGGGATCGCCGCCTTTGGCACCTCACCGGCGGAAAAGCCGCGAACCTGTTCGCCGTCAAATCTGTTCAGAATGGCTTCGGCGATGAGGGAGCGGCCCGCATTATAGGTGCATAGAAAAAGGATATTCATACGCTTAACCGCGAACAGTGGTGCAAGTTCATAGGGTAAGTATAGATTATAATACTTTTCAAATTGTGAGGGCTTATCCTTAATACCAACTTGCGCATCTTCACTTCGCTCGACAGGGAGCAGGGTGTGCCGCCTGTCATCCTGGCGCAGCACAGGCGTAAAAAAGCGGCTGCCGGAGAGGCAGCCGCCAAGTTGAAGTCGGGAGGAAAGTACAGATGCCCGGCCATGACGTGCCCCGGCCGGGCGAGGGGACGCGCTCTAGAACTTGCCGCGCAGACCGATCATGACCGTGGAACCCGGATCATATTCGGTGAAGGTGGCGTTCTCGAACTGGAAGTAGCTGCGCAGCTTGGTGTCGGTCAGGTTGGTGACGTCGAACGTGACCTCCAGATCCTTGCCCCAGGAAACGAGGTGGCTCAGATCATAGCTCGACGACAGGTCGATCTGGCTGCGGCTGTCATTATAGTTGGCGCCTTCGGTGATGCCGTTCTGGTTGGTGCCCGAAGCGACCGACTTGCCATTATAGTTGTCGGACAGGTGGAAGCTGAAACCATAACGCTCATAATACAGGGTGCCGTTATAGGTCATTTTCGGCACACCGATGGCGATGGCGGGCGCTGCACCCGAACCGCGCTGGTGGATATAGGTGGCGTTCAGGCTGTAGCCGAAGCCTTCCAGCGGCGACCAGAAGCGGCCGAGCGGCTGCACCCAGTTCAGTTCGAGGCCGCGAATGTGCAGCAGGCCGGAGGCATTGACCTGCTGGGTCAGGACGACCGTGGCATTGTCGGGGCCGCCGCGCGAATCGATGGCTGCCTGCTGGGTGGGCGTCAGGCCGGCATAGGTGACGCCGTACTGGGCCAGCGCCCCAAACGGCACGGTCGTATTGCCATTGGCGGTGAAGCCATTGATCGACTTGGTGAAATAGGTGGCCGACAGATAGCCTTCCTTGCCGGTATAGTATTCGACGCCCAGATCGATATTCTTGGAGATGTAGGGCTTCAGGTTCGGATTGCCGACCGAACCGACGTCCGCCGACGGGGTCGAGAAGTTGAGGCCCGGCAGCATGGTGTTGGGGTTGGCGCGCGTCATGCTGACCGAGGTCGAGGCGCGGATCAACAGGTTTTCAGTGGCGTTAAACACGGCGCTGAACGACGGCAGGTAATCCTTGTAGGTCGATTTCGTCTCGACGAAGTTGACGATATTCGGATATTTGGCGCCATCGGCCGGCACCGGCGTGGCCGTATTGCGCGGATCGGGCAGGGAGACATAGCCGCCGATCGTCTGGTCGGTGGAGAGCAGGCGCACGCCGCCATTATAGCGCAGGCGATGGCCGCCGAAGATGTCGCGGTCGCCATTGAACTGGATATAGACAGCCGAAACCTTTTCTTCGACGAAGCCGCCCGATGCGCCGGTATTGGACGAGGTCGCCAGGGGCGCGGAGTTATGGAACTGCGCATATTGCGAATCGGTGGCGAACTTATTCCAGTCAACCGTCACAAAGCCAGCCGCGCCGGGCGACAGGTAATTGGCCAGGGACGATTGCGGGATCAGCGAGCCCTGATAGGCCAGCGGCGTTGTATTGCCGGTCGAATAGCCGGTGCCGAGGCCGGGATAGGTCGGGTAACCGGCGCCCGGCGTGGCCGTGTCGAGACCCTGACAGGGCGGCTGGCTGTTCGGGCTGGGCAGGGTGACATTGGGATTGTCGCCGCACACCGCGTTTTGCCAGGCCTGGCTGTTGTCAAAGGCCGTGATCGAGCGCGAGGTGTCGTCATAGGCGGCACCGAATTGCAGGTTGAAGGCCGAGGTGCCCCATTTCAGGTCGCCGCGCACGCCTTTCGTCATGGTGACGCGCTTTTCGTCCTGAATATTGACGCGGCCGCCGTTCCAGCCAAAGCTCGACGGATCATTGAGATCGACATTCGAATCGATGGTCGGCACGTCGCCATTATTGGTGTAGCTGACCGTCAGGCCCGAAGAGGCCGGGGTGATGACCACGAAGGACGGCGATTCACGATGGAAGGTCGAGCGCGTATAGTTGGCGCTGGCCGAGAAATCGAGCGTGTCGTTGATCTTCCAGTCAAAGCCCGGATTGACGCTGTAGAAGTTGGTCGTCTCGGTATAGGGGCGGTATTCGAGGAAGAACTGCGAATTGGCGAAGGTGCCGCTGGTCACCGTGCAGCCGTCGGAGCAGTCGCCGTCCACCTTCATATTGATCGGGATCATCGCGCCGTTGCGGCCCACCCAGTTCATGTCCTGGCGCTGCATCTTGTTTTCTTTGTGCGCGTACATGGTGTCGAGATAGGCGTGGAAGTCGTCGCTCGGACGCCATTCGAGGCCGAAAATGCCGCTGATCCGGTCGCGTGTGCCGGTTTCGGTCATCGGACGGCCGAGGCGCGGGATGATGGCATTGTCGATCTGGGTGATGGTCAGGCCGGGATTGAGTGCCAGCAGGGCGGCTTCATTGAGCGGCGCACCGGTGGTCAGGCCATTACCGGCATTGGCCGGCACCGTGGCGGGGATGGTCCAGTTGCCGCCGCCGGTTGAATTGCGGTTGGCTTCACTGTCCTGGGCCGCGCTCAGATTGGCATTGGTCCAGCCGATGGTTTCAAAGCCCTTATTGGCCACTTCCTGATTGGTGATGGCGATGCCGCCCAGAATACCCCAGTTGCCGAAGGTATCGCTGGCCAGCAGCGAGGCCTTGTTGCCCCACTTGTCGGCATTGGAGCTGTCGGTGCCGGCCACCGACCAGCTCAGTTGCGGGCCCTTGTGGTCGAACGGACGCGCCTGGCGCATATTGACCACACCGGCCGCCCCGCCTTCGACTTCGCTGGCCTGCGGGCTCTTGTCCACCGTCAACTGGGTGAACAGCTCGGTCGGGAACAGGTCGAGATCGACTTCGCGGTTGGTGCTTTGGGAATCGGTCGAGCCGGTCGAGGCCACGGCGACGGGTGCGCCATTGAGCAGGACGCGGGTGAAGCTGGTGCCCAGACCGCGGATCGACACATTGACGCCGTCGCCATTGATGTCGCGCGAGATGATCACGCCGGGGATGCGGTTGAACGATTCAGCAATATTGGTGTCGGGGAACTTGCCGATGTCTTCGGCGAAGATCGAATCCTGAAAGCCGACGGCGCGCTTCTTGGCAAGCGTGGCGCTTTGCAGCGAGCCGCGATAGCCGGTGACGACCACGACGGTGGCATCGTCGGAGGCGGCGGCGGGCGTGGCTGCCGGGGCGGGAGCAGGAGTCGTTGCCGGGGCGGCGGCGTCCTGGGCATAGGCCTGCACGGCGAAACCGGCGGCCAGCATGGTGGCGCCCAGCAGAGCCGATTTTAAAGTCCGTGAACTGATGGCGCGCGAGCGCTCTTCCCTGTTTTTCATAGTGCTTCTCCTGTACCCGGCCTGAAGACCGGCGCGCCCTTTGAACGGGCAGGCTTGTTGATTGTAGAGGCGTCGTGCCTTCGTGGCGTGTTACCGCTCACAGTGCGTCACGGTCTAACCACAAGAATAATGCTTGTCAATTTGGTCTTACCTATAAATTTCACATCTGTGACGAAACACAGCAAATATGTCACGGTTTCAGCCTTGAGATCAAATTTCGGCCGTCATAAGGGTCAGGCCGGGACTGGCGGACGAATTCGCTAAAATGGCTTATTTATAGATGAAGCCTGCCCTGATTTCAGGCTGTGGAGCGAACGATACTGGCTTGATTTGAGGCAAGGCGTCTATTTTCTGTCATGTCATGTCATGTCATGTCATGTCATGTCAGGGCTTGCGGATTGGCAAGATTTGGGGCAATGGTCTTACCAATATGCCTATAATAAATGCCGGCCCATAATCGCTATTATGCCGGTTTCAGGATTTCTCTCCCATGTTGCATCAGATTCCCGCTGCCTCCACTACGCCGGATATGTCTGGCCAGGCGCGCGCCAAAATCATCTCGGCGCGCGTCATCATCACCTGTCCGGGGCGTAATTTCGTCACGCTGAAGATCGAAACCGATCAGGGCGTCTATGGTATCGGCGACGCTACGCTGAATGGCCGCGAACTGGCCGTGGCCGCCTATCTCGAAGAGCACGTCATTCCCTGCCTGATCGGCCGCGACGCCCATCAGATCGAGGATGTCTGGCAGTTTCTCTATCGTGGCGCCTACTGGCGGCGCGGCCCGGTCACCATGACGGCCATCGCCGCCGTTGACATGGCGCTTTGGGACATCAAGGGCAAGATCGCCGGTCTGCCCGTCTATCAGCTCATGGGCGGGGCCTGCCGCGAAGCCATGATGGTCTATGGTCATGCCAATGGTGTGTCGATCGAGGAAACGGTCGAGGTGGCGCAATCCTATAAAGAGCAGGGTTATAAGGCGATCCGTCTGCAATGCGGCGTGCCGGGCCTCAGCTCAACCTATGGCGTGTCGAAGGACAAGATGTTCTACGAGCCCGCCGATGCCGACCTGCCCACCGAAAACCTGTGGGACACCGAGGCCTATATGCGCGTCGTGCCCAAGCTGTTTAGCGCCGCGCGCGAGGCCTTGGGCGATGAGCCGCACCTGCTGCACGATGTCCATCACCGCCTGACACCCATCGAGGCAGGACGGCTGGGCCGCGATCTGGAGCCCTATCGTCCGTTCTGGCTGGAGGATGCGGTCGTGGCCGAAAATCAGGAAAATTTCCGCCTGATCCGCCAGCACACCACCACGCCTCTGGCCGTCGGCGAAATCTTCTCCAGCCTGTGGGACTGCAAGGATCTGATCCAGAACCAGTTGATCGACTATATCCGCGCCACGGTCGTCCATGCCGGTGGCCTGACGCATCTGAAGCGCATCGCCGCCTTTGCCGAGGTGTTTGGTGTGCGCACCGGCTGTCATGGCGCCACCGACCTGTCGCCGGTCACGATGGCGGCGGCCCTGCATTTTGGCCGCTCGATCCCCAATTTCGGCATTCAGGAATATATGCGCCACACCGAGGCGACCGACGAGGTCTTCCCGCACGGCTACCGTTTCGACAATGGCCTGCTCTATGCGCCCGAAACGCCGGGGCTTGGGGTGGACATTGATGAGGCCAAGGCGGCGAAATATCCGTATAGCCGCGCCTATCTGCCGGTGAACCGCCTGAAGGACGGGACATTGTTCAACTGGTAGCGCGCTCCAATCTGTGTATAAAGGCAATCATGAAGGACGATTGAGGTAGTGCAAAATTTTCCCCTCTCCCCTCATGAGGGGAGAGGACGGGAGCCAAGCAAAGCGAAGGCGACCGGGTGAGGGGCTTCTGAGTGGATAAAGAGCCCCTCATCCGGCCTTCATTGCTCTCAGGCCACCTTCTCCCCATTGTCATGGGGAGAAGGGAAGATGATGCAGAGCCAACGCAAATCGTCCCGCATATAAAAGGCCGCAAAGTCTTTTTCCCTCGCAGAGCCCGGTCAACGGGCCTCGTCACACCGGGTTATAAGGAAACGTCATGGAAGTCTCCAATGCGGCGGCCGGTATTGCGCCACCCCCCATAAAGCCCTCCGGCCATATCCGCTGGATCATCTGCTTCATCCTGTTCCTCGCCGTCGTGCTGTCCTATATCGACCGGCTGGTCATCTCGGTGCTGAAGCCCCATCTGGCGGCGGAATATCACTGGTCGGAAACCGGCTATGCCGATATGGCGCTCTATTTTCAGCTCGTTTACGGCATCGGCTTTCTGATCGCCGGACGGGTGATCGACAGGATCGGCGCGAAGTTCGGCTATGCCCTGGCCATTACGATGTGGACCATCGGCCATATGTTGCAGGCGGCGGTCACCACCACGACCGGCATGATCTGGGCGCGCCTGCCGCTGGCACTCGGCGAAGCGGCCACCTATCCGGCGGCGCTGGTGGCGGTCAATAACTGGTTCCCGCAAAGCGAGCGCGGCCTGGCCATCGGCATCCTCAATGCCGGGGCCAATGTCGGGGCCGTGGTGACGCCGCTTCTGGTGCCCTTCCTGATGCTGGCCTTCGGCTGGCGCTCGGCCTTTATCGTCACCGGCCTCCTGTCGTTCCTGTGGCTGGCCATCTGGCTGCTGTTTTATCAAAAACCGCGCCAGCATAAGCTGACCACGCCTGCCGAAATCGCCTGGATCGAATCCGAGCCGCAGGTTGTCGATAAGCGCCCCGTGCCCTATCGCCGCATCCTGGCCACGCCGCAGGCCTGGGCCTATATGGCCGGACGCTTTTTGATCGATCCGGTGTGGTGGACGTTTCTGTTCTGGCTGCCCGCCTTTTTCGCCAAACAGTTCGGCGTCAAGGATATGGGCTTCGGCGCGCCTCTGGTGGCCATCTATGTGCTGGCCGATTTAGGCTCGATCTTCGGCGGCTGGATTTCGGGACGCTTCCTCAAGGCGGGCTGGTCGACCAACCGCGCCCGCAAGACCGGCATGGCGATCATGGCCGCCGTCGTCCTGCCCGTGGCCTTCGCCGGTTTCGTGCCGCAGGAATGGATGGCCGTGGTGCTGATTGGCCTGGCCTGCGCCGGGCATCAGGGCTTTTCGACCAACCTGTTTACTGTGCCGGGCGATCTGTTTCCACACCGCGCTTCGGGCACGGTGGCGGGTCTGGGCGGACTGGCCGGCGCGGCGGGCGGCATGTTGATGGCCAAGTTCGCCGGTATCATCCTGCAAACCACGCATGGCGATTACGCGCCGATCTTCATGGTGTCGGCCTGCGCCTATTTTGTGGCCCTGCTGGTGGTGCATCTGATCTGCCCGCGCTGGGGCAAGGCCAAAATTGATGATGTAGAAAGTGTCGCCGCGTGAAACCCCTCGTCCTGCACCCTGATCGGCTGTTGCCTGCTGAACCCGGCCAGCGCGCCGTGGCGCGCCGTCTCTATGACGGCGTGAAGGCCCTGCCGATCATCTCACCGCACGGCCACACCGATCCGCAGTGGTTTGCCGATAATGCGCCCTTTGCCGACCCGGCCAGCCTGCTGATCCAGCCCGACCACTATGTCTTTCGGATGCTCTATTCTCAAGGCGTGCCGCTGGAGGCGCTGGGGATACCGACACTGGACGGCATACCGGTCGAGCGCGATCCGCGCAAGGTCTGGCGCATCTTTGCCCGCCACTATCACCTGTTTCGCGGCACGCCATCGCGCATGTGGCTCGACTGGGTGTTCGCCGAGGTCTTTGGGCTCGACGTGCGCTTGGACGCGGAAACGGCTGATCTCTATTATGACCGGATCGACGCCAGTCTGCGTGAACCGGCCTTTTTGCCGCGCGCGCTTTTTGAGCGCTTCAATATCGAGGTGATCGCCACGACCGAAGGGCCGCTCGATGATCTCGGCCACCACAAAAAGCTGCAAACATCGGGCTGGGCGGGCCGGGTGATCACCGCCTATCGCCCGGATGCCGTCACCGACCCCGAAACCGCCGGTTTTGCCCGTAATCTCATCCTTTTCGGCCAGATGGCCAATGAGGATATTTCGAGCTGGCAGGGCTATCTGCGCGCCCATGAAAAGCGCCGCGCCGACTTTCGCGCACTGGGCGCCACCTCAACCGATCATGGCCATTTGCGCGCCACCACGGCCGACCTGTCAATAGTTGATTGCGAGGCGCTCTATGCACGGGTGCGAACCGGTGCGGCCACCCCCGCCGAGGCCGATCTGTTCCGCGCCCAGATGCTGACCGAAATGGCGCGCATGTCGGTTGAAGACGGTATGGTGATGCAGCTTCACCCCGGCGTTTACCGCAGCCATAATCCGCATCTGCTGGCGCGCTTCGGCATGAATATGGGGGCCGATATTCCGCTGCCCGGCGAATTTGTCCACGGGCTGAAACCGCTGCTCGACCGCTTCGGCCATGATCTGCGCCTGTCGCTGATCCTGTTTACCCTCGATGAAACCACCTATGCCCGCGAACTGGCCCCGCTGGCCGGTCACTATCCGGCTTTGAAGATCGGCCCGGCCTGGTGGTTTAACGACTCACCCGAAGGGATGCGCCGCTTCCGCGAGCAGGTGACCGAGACGGCGGGCTTTTATAATACGGTCGGTTTCAATGACGACACGCGCGCCTTCCTGTCGATTCCGGCCCGTCATGATGTGGCGCGGCGCATGGATTGTGTCTGGCTGGCCCAGCTTGTCGGCGAACACCGGATTGTCGAAGACGAGGCGCACGAACTGGCCCGGGCGCTGGCCTATGATCTGGCCAAGGCGGCCTACAGGTTATGATGATGCCTTACCCTTCTCCCCTTCAAAAGGGGAGAAGGTGGCCTGAGTGTAACGAAGGCCGGATGAGGGGCTTGGTGGGTTCGCAAAATTGCCCCTCACCCGGTCGCTTTCGCTACGCTTAAGCTCCCGTCCTCTCCCCTTAAATAAGGGGAGAGGGAAATCTACATTAGGAGAACCGCCATGAAGTTCAGAATTTTTGTAAGTCTCGCGCTCATGCTGTTTTCCGCCTCGGCGGCAGCGCAGGCCGCCACCTTGCCCCCCGAAGACGGCTACGCCCTGTGGCTGCGTTATCAGCCCGTGGCCGCGTCCTACGCCGCCACCGCGCCCCACGCCACGGCGATCATCGGCGGGGATACGCCGACCTTGCAGGCTGCGGAAAGCGAGCTTGAGCGCGGCATCAAGGGCCTGTTGGGGCAGGATATTGCCATGAGCACCGCTGTCACGGATGGCGCTCTCGTACTCGGCACACCGGCTGAGTCCAGCCTCATCAAAAGCCTGAACCTTCCGCTGCAAGCTCTTGGTGATGAAGGCTTTTTAATCCGTGACCTCAAGCTTGACGGCCACGATGTCACGGTGATTGCCGCCAATAGCGACACCGGCGTTTTGTACGGCGCTTTCCGCTATCTGAAACTGATCCAGACGGAAAGCTCGCTCGATCATCTCGATCTGTCCGATGCGCCGAAAATCAAGCTTCGCCTGCTCAATCACTGGGATAATCTCGATGGCCATGTCGAGCGCGGCTATGCCGGTAACTCGATTTTCGACTGGTGGCGGCTGCCCGATCTGCACGATCCGCGCCTGACCGACTACGCCCGCGCCAATGCCTCGATCGGCATCAACGGCACGGTGATCAACAATGTCAACGCCACGCCTCTGGTGCTCGATGACCGCCATATCGCCAAGGCAGCGGCCATTGCCGATGCGCTTCGTCCCTATGGTATGAAGGTCTATCTGTCGGTCAATTTCGCTTCGCCCGAAGCGCTGGGGGGCTTAAAAACCGCCGATCCGCTCAACCCGCAGGTCATCGCCTGGTGGAAAGAGCGTACCGAGGCGGTTTACAAGGCCATACCCGATTTCGGCGGCTATCTGGTCAAGGCGTCGAGCGAAGGTCAGCCTGGGCCGGGCGATTTCGGCCGCAGCCATGCCGATGGGGCCAATATGCTGGCCAGACTGCTCAAGCCGCATGGCGGCGTGGTGATGTGGCGCGCCTTCGTCTATGCCAGCCAGAACCCGGAAGACCGCTTCAAACAGGCCTATGACGAGTTCAAGCCGCTTGATGGCAAGTTCGATGATAATGTCATCATCCAGATCAAGAACGGCCCGATTGATTTCCAGCCGCGTGAGCCGTTTTCGCCCTTGTTTGGTGCGCTGAAAAAGACGCACGAGATGATGGAGGTCGAGATCACCAAGGAATATGTCGGCCAGGCCACGCACCTCGTCTATCTCGGCACCATGTGGCAGGAAGCCCTGCAAGCCGATACCTGGCAACAGGGCAAGGGCACGACCGTGGCGAAGGTGGTCGATGGTCAGGTCTATCATGACGATCTGACGGCGATGGCCGGCGTGTCCAATATCGGCGCCGACCGCAACTGGACGGGATCGGACTTCGATCAGGCCAACTGGTACGCCTATGGCCGCCTCGCCTGGAACCCGCAAGCCGATGCGCAGGCTATCGCCACCGACTGGGTGAAGATGACCTTCTCCAATGATCCGGCCTTCGTTGCGCCGGTGGTTAAGATGATGATGGGTTCGCGCGAAGCGATGGTCGATTATATGACGCCGCTGGGCCTGCATCACCAGATGGCGACCGGCCACCATTACGGGCCGGGGCCGTGGGTCTGTAATCTGGCGCGCCCGGAATGGAATCCCTGCTATTACAGCAAGGCGGACGTGAATGGCATTGGCTTTGACCGCACGAAAACCGGCTCAGACGCCCTGTCGCAATATGCCCCTGAAGTGGCCGCGCAATGGAATGATCCGAAGACGACAGATCCGCGCTATCTGCTGTGGTTCCATCATGTGCCGTGGACTTTCGTGTCAGCCGACGGCAAGCCTTTGTGGCCTGACATGATCGCCCATTATGATGCGGGCGTTGACTATGTCCACGCGATGCAGGCGACCTGGGCGGGGCTTAAGTCTTATGTCGATCCGCAGCGTTTCCAGGCCGTCAGCGACAATCTGCGCATTCAGGCGCGCGAGGCCAAATGGTGGCGCGACGCTTCGATTGCCTATTTCCAGAGCGTCAATCACCTGCCCTTGCCGGCGGGCGTCGCCGCCCCGGAAAAGAGCCTCAGCTATTATGAATCGCTGCAATTCCCCAATGCGCCGGGGCAGGGCGAGTAACTGAACAGGTTCAGCTTTCCGCCCATAGCCTGAGCAGATTATGGTAATGGCCGGTCAGGGCGACAACCTCTACGCTGTCGCCCTGCTGGCTGCGCAGGCGTGTGAGGGTGGCGTCGAGTTCGAACAGCATCCGCCTCTGTTCATCGCTGCGCACCAGACTTTGCAGCCAGAAAAAAGAGCAGATGCGCGCACCCCGCGTCACCGGCTGGACGCGGTGCAGGCTGGAAGACGGATAGAGGATCAGGTCACCGGCGGGCAGCTTGACCTCATGCGCGCCATAGGTATCGAACACCTCCAGCTCGCCGCCGTCATAATCATCGGGCTCGCTTAAGAACAGCGTGCACGACAGATCGGTGCGCAGATGACCCTGACCATCGGGCAGGGGGCGCATCGCCCCGTCAATATGCAGGCCATAGGTTTCGCCCGCCTCATAGATATTGAACAGGGGCGGCACGATGCGTTTCGGCAGGGCGGCGGCGAAAAACAAGGGGCTGTGCTTCAGCGCCGCCAGAACCTTTTCGCCCAGTTCACGCCCGGTTTCGGAATGCTCGCCGAGTTGCCGGTTATGCTTGACGCGCGCCCCCTGATCGCCAACCGTGGCGCGGCCATCGACCCAGTCGGCGGCCGTCAGGGCCTGCCGCATCTTGCTTACCTGTTCGGCGTTCAGCACGTGGGGGACGTGGAGCATCATGATGGTTTTTCCGCTGGCAGGATTTATGTGAAATCGCTTTCCTTCCCCTCTCCCCTTAATAAGGGGAGAGGACGGGAGCCTGAGCAAGGCGAAGGCGACCGGGTGAGGGGCGTTCTTTGTGTAGCTGCCAAGCCCCTCATCCGGCCTTCACTTTGTTCAGGCCACCTTCTCCCCTTTTAAGACAAGGGGAGAAGGGAAGGCTCTCTAATATTTGAAATTAACGGTCAGGCGCACGGTGCGCGGCGTGCCCGGCGTATAGCGATAGCCGCTCTTATTGATGGCCGCCACATAGTCGGTGTCGAACAGATTATAGACATTCAGTTGCAGCTCGACATGCGGGGTCAGCGGATAGGTGGCCAGACCATTGACCACCGCATAGGCCTTGGTGAAGCTGGGCGTGCCGATGGCGCCGTCCGAGCCGCGCTTCATCTGGCCGTTATAGTTGACGCCGCCGCCCAGCGTCAGCCCGCCCAGCGGCAGGTTATCGGCCAGCCGGTAGGTGGTCCATAGCGTCAGGGAATCGGTCGGATTATAGGCCAGTTGATCGGAGCCATCGGCGGTGACGGCCACCTGCTTTTTCACCTCGGTGTGCATGGTGGTGTAACCGGCAGTGATGGTCCAGTCGGGCGTGATCTGGCCGTTCAGCCCCAGTTCGATGCCCTGCACGCTCTTTTCGCCGGTGCGATACAGCGTGCCATCGGGATCCTGCGTGATCTGGTCGGAATACTGGGTGCGATAGACCGCACCGGTCAGGGCCAACTGGCCGTGGGCGAAGTTCCACTTGCTGCCCGCCTCCCAGGTCTTGGCAAGCTGTGGCTTGACATCGGGATTGGTATCCTTGGCCGTGCTGGTCAGGGTGAAGTTGGCCCCACCCGGAGGCTGGGCGGTGACGGCGTAGGAGGCATAGATGCTGCCATTGCGGGCGGGTTTATAGACGAGGCCCAGACGCCCGCTCCACAGGTCGCCGTCAACGGACAGCGGCGTATTGACGCCATTGGCGTCATAGGAATCAAAGCGCGTCTTATAGTGATCATAGCGCAGGCCGCCATTCAGTTGCCAGGCGTCGCTGAATTTCACCGCGTCATTGGCGTACAGCCCCACCGTATCGGTGCGGCCATAGGTATAGGCCCCGGTCAGGAAACGGCTGTACCCGCTGACATTCGGATCGGGCGCATAGATGCTGACCGCCGGATAGGCACCCGATGCGGCAGTATTGTCATAAAGGCGATTGGTCTGCTCTTCGCGCTCCAGCTCAAGCCCGGTATCGAAGCTGTTTTGCAGACCGCCCAGTTTGAAATGGCCTTGCAGGTGGGTCTGGTTGGTCAGGGCCTTATTGGTGATGTTCTTGTTATTGACCAGACGGGTCAGGGTCCAGGTGGACGGATCGGACGGATCGGGGGTCAAAAGAGGCCGCGTGCTGTCCTTGGCCAGGTTCGTGCCCTGTCCCATGATCGAGGTGAGCTGGTAATTCTGGTCGGTCTGGCTCCAGCGCGTGATATTGCTGAGGCGCAGGCCGTGGCCGAGATCATGTTCGAAAATGGCGGTGAAGGCGTCGGTCGTGTCGTTGTCGTGATCGTCCTTCGTGCCGTAGAAATTGCGCGGATCGGCGCGGGCGGCGTCATTGAGAAAGTCGCGGTAGCCGGCGCGTGTGATGTCGTCGGGCGCGCTGTAGCCGGGTAGGCCGATGGTAGAAACGCCGCCGTCGGGGATATTGTTCTGCTCGACATGCAGATAGTCGAGATAAAGCCGGGTGGGGGTATTGAGGCCAAAGCCGAGCGATGGCGCTATGCCCCAGCGCTTGTTTTTGATGATGTCGCGGCCCGCCACACCGGCGTCCTGATCCATCAGATTGAGGCGGAAAGCGCGCGTGTCGCCGATCTGCCAGTTGAGGTCGGCGGTGGCGCGGCCAAAATCGCCGCCGCCTGCTGCGACCGATCCGTTGTAAAAATTGCCAAGCAGGGGACGTTTGGTCGAAAGATCAATCGCGCCGGTGGCCGCGCCGCGCCCGACATCGGTGCCCGCCCCGCCTTTCAGCACCTCGACCTGTTCGATATTGAACATGTCGCGCGAGACGGTGGCCACGTCGCGCACGCCATCGACAAAAATGCTGCCCGACACATCGGAGCCGCGCATATAGATGGCGTCGCCCGTCGAGGTGCTGCCGTTTTCGCCAAGATAAAAGGTGCCGACACCGGGAGAATTGCGCAGGGCTTCGGTCAGGGTGGTGGCGCCCTGCTGTTCGATGACATCGCTTTTGATGACCTCGATGGTCTGCGGCGTATCGACCAGCGGGGCCACGCGCTTGGTGGGCAGGACGCGCTCGCCCTTGACCGTCACCTCGGTGGGGCGGTCGCGGCTGTCGGCGCTGTCGGCATGGGCCAGTGCGGGCGCGAAGGCCAGGGCGGCAAAGGCGGCGGCATAGGCGTGGGCCTTGTGCTTGCGGCTACGGATGGAGGAGGTCATGGGAGGAGGTACTTTCCGTCTTGTGGTCGGCGATGGGCTCCTTGTAATTGATAATCATTCGCATTTGCAAGTGCTGAATGTGTTTTTTTATCGTCTATCCAATGTCAGGACAAAAAAAGAGGCGCTGTCGGTCAGACAGCGCCTGCCACCGGGCGAGATTATTTTAGAGCCGCGCTTTACGCCAGCACGGCATGACCGGCAGTAAGCGCCGTGGTATGCAGGGACAGGACAATATCGCTCTGGCCGGGGACATGGAAACGAACGCTTGAGGCCTGTCCGGCCACGATGTCGTGAATACCGGTCGTGGCGCCCGAAGTGATCAGTTGCCCCTTTGTCAGCGGGCGGCCACGCTGCGCCAGATGTCCGGCCAGCCAGCCTATGGCTTTCAGCGGCCCGCCCGGCATGGTGAAAAGCCCGCCTTCGCCGACCACCTGGCCGTCCATTTCGGTGACGGCGCGCCACGCGGTCAGGGCTTCGGGCTGAAAATCCGCTACCGGCATGTCAGGGGTGAGGGTTATGAGCTGCGGCCCCAGAATCAGGCCGAAATTATTGCCGAAATCCGAGGCCACGACCGTCGGGCCTAGCGCATTGATGGTGGCCAGCGGCGATCCGGCCATCTCGATCCCGGCGAACATGCCATCGACCAGCGCCAGAGCTTCGGCTTCGCTATAATCGGTTTTGGCCGGATCGGCATTCTTGCCGATACGAAAAACGAACTCGGCCTCGACCGCCGCAAAACCGCCGGAAAACACCGAAATCTCGACCGTTTCACCCGTGTAAGGCTTGAAAAGCGTATCAAAAACCGGCCCGGCCAGACGTTCGGTGGCGTGTTCGGCCTGTTTTTCGGGTGCCAGACGGCCGATCTTCCAGCCGATCACCGGGCGGTTCCACAGGCCGATGGCGCGTTCCTGAAGGGCGTAGGACTCGCTTAAATTCGCCGGCACATCACCGGGATAGGCGGGCAGGGCGCGGGCGGCGCGGCGGGCTTCGATGAAGCGGTCGGCGATGGAATCGGTCATGATGATCCTTGTGAGCTTTGCCGCTTTCAGGGAGGGCTTTATATGGGGCTATGTAAAAGAAACCGGTGTCATTGACAAGGCGAGCGGCTGGATTTTTACATCCTTCCGCTCTGCCGTCTTGCTGCGAAGAGGGGAACCCCCTATAGGTTTTCGTATAAAAACAGCCGGAGGCCACAGGCATGAAACCGACCACGAAGCTCAAAAAAACGCATGTTTTTCAAGGTCTGGTTATCCAGGGTCTGGCCCTGAGCCTCATGATGCTGGGCCTGCCCGCAGCCGCCTTAGCGGCGCAGTCTGCGATCTGGGTGCCGAGCTGGTATGCCGCCCCCGCCCCGTCGGGCGGCAAGGCCGATACGCCTGCAATTGCCGATATGACCTTACGCGACATCGTTCATATCAGCGCGGGCGGCGACCATGTGCGCATCCGCCTCAGCAATGCCTATGGCAAGGCACCGCTCACTATCGACGCCGCCGCCCTTGCACGGCGGGCTTCCGGCAGCGCGATTGTGGCGGGCAGTTCGCGCCGCCTGACCTTTGGCGGCAAGCCTGCCATCACCATTCCCGTCGGGGCCTGGGTGCTGTCCGATCCGGTGGCGCTTCATGTGGCGCAAGGCAGCGATCTGGCGGTTGACGTGCATGTGGCCGAGGCCGAACCTGACACGGTTCACGTCATCCAGCGCGATGCGGTTTACGCGGCCAGGGGCAATGTGGTGGGGGCTGAAACCCTGACCACGGTGGCGGCGCCCGCCAATGGCCTGTGGCTGTGGCTGACCGAGGTCGAGGTGTCGGGCAGTCCCGCCAAAAGCGCCGCCAAAAGCGCAATCGTCGCCTTTGGCGATTCGATCACCGATGGCTACCACCAGAAGCCGGACGCCAATACGGCCTGGCCCGACGTGCTGGCGCAAAGGCTGGCGGCAGCGGGTACGCCGATGGGTGTTATCAATGCCGGGATAGCTGGCAACCGGCTGCTGCACGATGGCCAGTGGCCGCCCTTTGGCGCGGCGGGCCTGGCGCGCTTCGACCGCGATGTGCTGGCCCAGCCCAATATTTCGAGCGTGATCGTGCTGATCGGCATCAATGATATTGGCCAGGTGATGCAAGGGGTTTCTGATCCCGAATACGAATCGGCGGACGCTATCGAGGCGGGCCTGACGCAACTGGCCCTGCGCGCCCATGAGCGCGGGCTGAAGATCTACGCCGCCACCCTGACGCCGTTTAAGAATACGACGATCAAGAACTATTATACCGACGACAAGGAAGCCATCCGCGTGGCGGTCAATAACTGGATTCGCACGCAAAAGGTTTTTGACGGCGTCACCGATTTCGACAAGGCGGTCGAAGACCCGGCCCATCCCGGCCAGATGTTGCCCGTATTCGATTCCGGCGATCACCTGCATCCCGGTGCGGCGGGCGAGGCGGCGATGGCCGCTGCCATACCGCTGGCGGAATTACGCTGAAGGGAGTCCTCTCGCTTTGAGGTAATGAAAAGCGCTCTAAGTACAGGCGATGCAGATGACATCGTAAAGCGGAACGTTGGCGTCCTGTGACATGATGACGGCATTTTCTGCCATAGCCTGTGCGATCAGCAAATGGTCGAACGGATCACGGTGATGGTGCGGTAACCGGCTTAAAACCGCGAGATGCACGTCTTCGACACCGAGGCGCTGAAAACCTTGATCGGGCAGTACGGCGACAATCTCCTCCAGACTGGCCTCCAGCTTGCCCAGGCGCGCCTTGATGGTAATTTCCCATAGCGAGACGACGCTGACCAGGATCGCATTATCAGAATCGGCGATCAGGCCGCGCGCCGCTTCACCAAGTTCCGGCGCGTCAGCGAGCCACCAGAGCAGAACGTGGGTGTCGAGCAGCAGCCTCACACGCCCGATTCCATCGCCTTCATGATGTCGGTGGGCAGTTCGGCGTCGAAGTCATCGGCCAGTCTGATCTTGCCGCACAGGACGCCGGGTACACGCGCAATCACAGCGGCGGAAGGCGGGCGAATTTCCGCTACCGCCTTATGGTGTGAGGTCAGGACGAAGGATTGCCCCGCCTGCACCTCTTTCAGAAAGGCATTGAGATTGCCTCTGAACTCACGCACACCGACCTGCCGTGGAGTGGAGGGTTGCTTTTCAATCGCGTTCGGCATGGTGGCCTCCATAATAGCCGAAAAGTGTGTACACAAATTTACAGCCACCTGCAAGCCGTTTCTATCGCGCCTCCGGCCGGATATAGGCCACGATCGACGGATCGGCCTTGATCCACAGACTGGCCACCATGCGGGCGAAATAGGGCTGACCCTTCGGGCCCATATGGGTGTAGTCGAAGCCCTGCACATGGCCCTGACCCTGTGAGGCGTCGGTGAAGATGGCGGGCACCGAGGTGCCTGAGCCTTCGGTATCGAGCACATTTTGCGGGATCGGCTGACCGGCCAGGGTATTGGCCTCGGTGAGGCCCATCGCCTGCACCGCCTTCATGCTCTCGGCATTGAGATCGAGCAGCATGACATGATCGGTTTTGGCCACGGTGCGCGTGGCATTGGCCCAGGGCACCAGATCGGGCTGCAACTGGCCCTTGATGAATTTGCGCTGGGTGATCGGGGTGATCAGCACCGGAATCGCTCCGGCCTTTTTCACGTCGCGCTCATAATTGCGCATATTGACCGGAAATTCCGTCTCGATATTGGTGTGACGTTCGGGCTTGGGTGAGCCGTCATTATGGCCGAACTGGATCAGCACATAGGTTTTGGCGAAGGTCTGGCCATCCGGGGCCTTCGTGTCGGCCAGTTGCGCCATGATCTTGTCCCACAGGCCCTCGACGCGGTAGCTCTTTGATGAGCGCCCGCCGCGTGCGGCATTGATGCAGGTGACCTGTTCGGTGAGATCCTTGCACAATTCACCGCCATAGCCGCTCATATTGGTCATGGTCGAATCGCCGACCAGAATGACGCGGATCGGCGGCGGGGTTTGGGCGAGGGCGGGTGTGGCGACCAGCAGGGCGGCAGCGATCAGCAGATGTTTCATGGTTTAAGCCTTGACCGGATCGAGGCCGTGGCGCTGCATGAAGGCCAGCGCCTGCGGGCCCCAGGGCAGGAGCTGACCATCCTTGCCGCGCAAGGGGAAGCCGTGGGTGTGGCCCTCATAGAGATGCAGCTCTGACGGCACCTTCTGCGCATTGAGCGCATCGAACATCAGCATGGCGTTCTGGTGCGGCACAACCGGATCATTGGTGGTGGCGCAGACAAAGGTGGGCGGCGCATCGGCGGGGACATGCAGCTCAATCGAGGCGGCCTCACGCGCCGCTTCGGTCGGGTTGGGGCCAAGGGCTGCGTGCATCGATTGCTGGTGGGCATAGGGCTGCATCATGGTGACGACCGGATAGCACATCGAGGCGGTCATCGGCTTGGCATCGATCTGGTCGATGGCGTCAATCGGCTGATAGACGGGCTTGTTCCAGCGCGTCACCAGCAGGCCCGCCACATGGCCACCGGCTGAAAAGCCCATAATCGCCACGCGATTCGGATCGAAACCCAGCTCTGAACTGCGCGATTTGACGATGCGGATGGCGCGCTGCGCGTCCTGAAGCGCCACTTCGGCCCCCGCCGCCCACGGATCGCCGGGCAGGCGGTAGTCCATCGTGAAGACATGATAGCCGAGATCGGCCAGCCAGGCATCGATGTCGCCGCCCGCCTTGGACACCGCCACACGCACATAGCCGCCACCCGGCATCAGCAGCACCGCGCCGCCGTTCGGTTTTTTCGGCTTGCGCAGCAAAAGCCACGGTTTGCGCACATGCAGATAGGCCGTGTCATTCGGATCACCGCCCGGATGGCGCAGGATGACCTGCTCCGGCGTGGTGACCTTCTCGCCACCCGGCGGATCGTTCGGCCAGATGTCCTGTATCGACAGGTCGGAGCCATCGCCATGTTCAGCGGCACGCGCGGCCAGAGGCAACAGGGCGGACGCGCTTAAGGCGGCGCTTAAGGTCAGAAACGTGCGGCGATCAACCATTGATAAGTCTCCTTTATTTTTTTCCCCTCTCCCCATGACAATGGGGAGAGGACGAGGAGCAAGGCGAAGCCGCTGATCCTCGGGTGAGGGGAAGGCAACGGGTGAGCGCAGTCGGCGGTCAGCCCCTCACCCGATCGCCTTCGCTGCGCTTAGGCTCTCGTCCTCTCCCCTCCATGAGGGGAGAGGGGGTAGAAATTTAACTGCCGAACGGCTTGACGGCGGTGAAGACCGCGCTGGGCGGCACATGAAAATCGGCTTCGGCGTCAGGATGGGCCGGATCAAAAGCGGGCACATTGTCCTTAACTTGCTGCGCGATGGCCAGATGATCGTCGCGCAAGCCCTGCACGATGATCTTGGCCAGTTCGTAAGCGCCATAGGGGCTCTGGTGGGTGGCGTCGCGCTGCGTGCCGTCGGCATTGTGCTCGAACAGCGCCAGCGAGCCCTGCTCGCCCAGCGTCTCATAAAGCGTCTTGCTTTGCGCATTGAGGTCGATCAGGGCCGCGCCGGTTTCCGCAGCGGCTTCACGCGCTAGCTGAGGATATTCCTCTAAGCTGTTGTAAACCTTACCATCCTTGAAAGTGTGTCGGTTCATGGAGGTGACGATCACCGCCGTCGCGCCCTTGGCCTGCACGGCCCTGACCCAGGCGATCAGACCGGCCTTATATTTGGCAGGGGCGTCGGGATCGCGCTTTTTTTCCTTCATGTCATTGTGGCCGAACTGGGTGATGAACACATCGCCCGGCTTGATCTCCGACAGGATCTTGGCGAAGCGGTAGCGGTTGTTGGAATCGCTGACCGTCTCGCCCGACTCGGCGTGGTTGGCGATGGCAATGGTGGGTTTGAAGAAGCGCGGCAGCATCTGCCCCCACGCCGCCCACGGCTCGCCCATCTGGTCGCACACGGTCGAATCGCCAAGCAGATAGATGGTCGGCACATCGGCGGGCACCACGTCGATGGAACGGATTTCAGGATTATCGCCGTCGAATTCGAGCGTGATGCGGCTGTCCCAGTCGCGCGCCTCATCCACCGATTCCCGCGGCGCTTTCAGCCGCACCTGACCGCCGGTGACGAGATTGGGCGTGCGCACATTGACAATGAAGGTTTTCGTCACATCGCCACCGGCGGGCGTGGCGACGGTTTCCAGCATCAGGCGGCGCAGTTCGGCCTTGACCGTGGTGGTGGTGGCCTGATCGCCGCCCAGGGTGACGGTGACCTTGTAATTGCCTTCGGGCGCATCAAAGCTGAAGAAGAAGGGTTTACCGCCCGCGCTGCTGGCCGACAGGACGGGCGCATCGCCTTCAAAACCAAAGCCCGTGCCGATGCCATAGGGGGCAGGGGCGTTGACCGCCGTGTCGTCCTGAGAGGGCCTGGCGGCGCTGCCGAAGACGAAATGGCGGTGCCATGAGCTTTGCGCCGAGGCAGGGGTGGCGATGAGCAGGGCCGAGGCGGACAGCAACAGAAGGGATCTAAACATGAGGGTATCCGACCTGTGATTGATTATGTGTTTACGTGATTGTTTATGATTGATAATACAATTTGGCAAGAGATAAAGGGAGCCGGACATGCGGAAAATGCAATATTATAGCACTGTGGCCGCCGTGCTGCTGCTGACCTCAGCCGCTCATGCCGCCACCGTTCTGCCCAAGCCCGATCCGATGGGCGTGCCCGCCTCAAACCTTTATGATTATGGCGTCATGGGGCCACCCGCCTCGCCGGAAATCGTCGAGCGCGCGCTTAAAGGCGTCGATAAGCCGCTGCCCGCCGGGCCTTATCAGCCGACATGGGCCTCGATTGCCGATCATTATACGCAAGCCCCCTGGTTTTCCGACGCCAAGTTCGGCATCTTCATCCACTGGGGTGTCTATTCGGCGGCGGCGCACGGCAATGAATGGTACGAAAAGCACATGTATGCCGGTGAGGGCGCGCGCTGGCACGAACAGCATTTCGGCCCGCAGGATAAGGTCGGCTACAAAGACCTGATCCCTTTGTTTACCGCCAAAAACTGGCATCCCGATCAGTGGGCGAAGCTGTTCAGGGCGGCGGGCGCGAAATACGTTATCCCGACCGCCGAACATCACGATAATTTCGCCCTGTGGGACTCAAAAGTGACGCCGTTCAACGCCGTTAAGATGGGGCCGCACCGCGACCTGATCGGCGATCTCGAAAAGGCCGTCCACGCGCAGGGCTTAAAGTTCGGCGTGTCCAATCATGGCATGGAGAATTTCACCTTCGTCAATCCCGACCCTGCTCTCGATGCGAAGCTTAAAAGCGAAAAGGCTGATCTCTATGATCCGAAATGGGCGGATTTTTATCATGTCGCCGACCGCTCCAATGCGGCCATGGCGGCCTTTCTGGCCGACTGGGTCAACCGCAATCTCGAACTGATCGACGACTACCACCCCGATATTCTGTGGTGGGACAATGGCGTTAACTTGCGCGTTCTCGATCCGCTGAAGAAATATGTCGCCGCCTATTATTATAATCGTGGCGTCGCATGGGGCCAGCCGGTCAGCCTGTCCACCAAATATATCGCGATGGCCCCGTCGAATGACGACACGCAGCAGATCGGCAGCCTGCTCGATTTCGAGAAGGTCGGCAAGCGTTCGCCCACGGGCATCCGCCGCCCGGAATGGCAGGTCGATGACACGATTGGCGACACCTCATGGGGCTATGTCGAGGGCTTAAAAATCCGTTCCGCCGCCACGATTATCCCGCTGCTGATCGACACAGTGGCCAAGGGCGGCAATTATGTGCTCAATATTTCGCCGCGCGCCGATGGCGTCATCCCCGATGATCAGCAGCAAACCCTGCTCGGTATCGGCAAATGGCTGTCGCGCAATGGCGAGGCCATCTACGCCACCCGCCCGTGGACGCAATTCGGTGAGGGGGACTGGCGCTTTACTCGCAAAGACAGCACGATCTACGCCATTGCCCTGACATGGCCAGACGCTGATCCGGTGATCAAGGCGCTGGGCACGCAGGTCGGGCAGGTGGCTTCGGTTGCGCTGATCGGCGGCGGCCCTGTCGCTTTCACGCAAAACGCCGATGGCCTGCACCTGACCTTGCCTGCGCAAAGGCCCGATGAGACGGCGTGGGCCTTCCGCGTGGTGATGCGCCAGGCGAGATGACCTTAATTGAAGTCGCTTAACTTCTCTTCTCCCCATGACAATGGGGAGAAGGTGGCCTGAACGCAGTGAAGGCCGGATGAGGGGCCTGAGGGGTATATCAAGAATGCCCCTCACCCGGTCGCCTTCGCCTCAAGGCTCGGCTCCCGTCCTCTCCCCACATGTGGGGAGAGGGGAAGGTAGATTGGGGCTAGATATCCACAGGTGTTGTCACGTCCATCTGCCGGTCGGTGATGGCGCGGCTGCCGAAGGTGCGAAAGCCCGTTACCCGGTCGAGATGGAAGGCGGGCGCACCCGTCGGCACTTTCAGAAAAGAGCCGTCAAAACCTTCGACATCCTGTAGCCAGAAGGCGGGGCGCGCATCGGCGGCCTTGACCGCGATCTCGACGTGGCTGAGATCAATATTGGCGGCGTGGCGGATGAAGAAGCCCGTGGCGGGCAGCGGGCCGAACATGCCGGGTTCGGGGTACTGGTCGGCCTTTTCCGGCGGATTAAGCGCCTTCATGGCCGCGTCACCGCCGCCCGCCTGCTCGAAATAGACATGGCTGATCTGAATATCACTGACCGGATGGCCGTCAATGCCCGCCAGAATGGACGGCAGGGGGGATGCGCCCGAACTGGTGATATTATTGATCAGCACACGCTTGATCGAGCCGATGGCCGCACCTTTCGGCCCGCGCATCCGGCGGCCCAGCCGCAGGAACAGCGGTGCCGAGGTAATGCCGCGCATGGTGATGTTGGTGATGGTGATGTCTTCTAGGATCGCACCATCCTCGCTTTCGAGCGCCAGCCCCTGACACTGATCGAAGACGCAGTTCGAGATGGTGATATTTTTGAAGCCGCCATTCGATTCCGTGCCGCACTTGATGCGGCCGGTCGTGTATCCCTGGCCGGGGCCGGTGGGACGGAAGGTGCCGTCCAGCACCGAGCCGACGACATAGCTGCCGCTGACGGCGCAGTCGGAAATGGTGACATTTTCAGTGACACGCGCATAGCCGAGCGCAAACGAGGATTTGGGCACGATGGCGTCATCATAGGGTGAATTGACGGTGCAGTTCGATACGCGCACATTCTTGCAACAGTCGATGTCGAAGCCGTCGCGGTTGGTATCGACGATCAGATTGTCGATGACCAGATTATCGACGCCGGTGGCCAAAAGGCCGAACCAGCCGCCTTGCAGGATCTTGAAATCGCGCAGTTCGACATTGAAACAGTTCTTGAAGGCGATGGATTTATTGCCGACGCCGGGCAGATCGGCGCGCGGCAGGTCTGGGTCAGGGTGGCCGCGGCTCAAGCCCTTGCCCCAGATCATGCCATCACCCAGAATGGCCATGTCGTGCTGGTTTTCGGCCCAGATCAGCGAATTATGCCAGTGATTATGGCCGTAATCCTGAAAGGCCTCATAGGCCGGGTCTTGTGGCTCGGCGGCGTCGTAACCGCCTGTCGTCGTGCCTTCCAGCGGCACCGAGGCCGCCAGCAGCACCGCGCCCTGATCAAGATAGAGGGTGACGTGGCTTTTCAGGCGGATCGAATAGCTGGCATAGGTGCCCGCCGGAAAGAAGACCGTGCCGCCGCCGCGTCTGGCCGCCTCGTCGATGGCGGTATTGATCGCGCCGGAATCCATATTGACGCCATCGCCCTTCGCACCGAAATCGCGGATATTGAACATGCCTGCGCTTAAAGGGGCGGCGAAGGCACGGCGGTTCATGAATGACGGCACGGCCAGAAGGCCCGCCCCGCCGCTCAGCAGCAGATGACGACGGTTGAACATGGCTAAAGCACTTTCCTCTTATTGCGACAGCATATTGCCGATACCGATAATGACGGTGGCGGCGATCAGCAGGCCGATGCCCGTCCAGACCATAGCGCGGGTTTTCAGCGACGTGCCCTGCCATTCCTTCAGCGCGAAACCCCACAGGGTCGAGAACAGGATGATCGAGCCCATGTGCAGGGTCCAGCTTGAAAAGCCGTACTTGCCCATCTGGCTTTCGCCCATCGTGTAGAAGAAAAACTGGAAATACCATAGCGTGCCGCCGAAAGCCGCCAGCAGGTAATTGGTCAGCATGGGCGGCTTTGAACCGTCCTGCGTCTTACCCACCCACTCACCGGCCGAACGGTTTTTGACGATCAGATAGCCGCTCCACACGAAATTGGTCAGAAAGCCGCCGATCAGCACCACGCACAGCACGGGCAGGCCTGTCCACAGCGGGCCGGTGCCCGCCTCGGCGCTCAAAACCTTGATCGGCGCCCCCGCATCAAGGCCAAAAGCGAAGCACGACGACATGACACCGCAGAACAGCGCGATCAGGATGCCGCGCGTCAGGTGAAATTCTTTCAGGCCCTCGCTCTTTTCCGGCGCTTCCTTTTCCTTGGCATGACCGGCCATCGCCACCACCACAATGGCCACCAGCACGATCAGGATGCCGAGCATGGTCACCTTGCCCGAAGGCGTGGCGATCAGCGCGCCCAGCGTGCCGTGGAAAAGCGGCGGCCCCACCGTGCCGATGGCCGTGGTCAGGCCCAGCGCCACCGCCATGCCGAGCGACAGGCCCAGGTAACGCATGGTCAGGCCGAAGGTTAAGCCGCCCGTGCCCCATAAAATGCCCCAGATCACGCACCACATCAGCACATGGCCGGGCGTGGCGGCCAGCACATTCAGCAGATCATGCGTCTGGATAGAAGCGAAAAGCCACGGCATGACCAGCCACGAAAAGACGCCGCCGGTCAGCCAGAAAATTTCCCATGACCAGTGGCGGATACGCTTATAGGGCACATAGAAGCTGGCGGATGACAGCCCGCCCAGCCAGTGAAACAGCACGCCTAAGAGTGGGTTGGGATTCATGGTCGTTTCGCCTGTTTATGATTATTTTTTGTTAAGTCTTATGGTCGGCAGATCGTCAGATACGGTAGATGCGGCTGGCATTGGCGGCGAACATCGCGTCGCGCTCGTCCTCGCTGAAGCTGGCGGTGATTTCATCATAAGCCTCAAGGGCTTGCGGGTAGGAGTTAAACAGCTTGTCGGTGGGAAAATCGCTGGCGAAGGCGCAGCGTTCCGGGCCGAACTGGTCGATGGTTTCCAGCACCAGCGGACGGATTGTGTCGGTCGTCCAGTTGCGGTCATAAAAGCCCATGCCGGAGATTTTCACCGAGACATGCGGCAGCGAAGCCAGAAGCTGCATCCCGCTTTTCCAGCGCGCCAGCCCTTCGGCACCCTCAGCCAGAATCGGCATACCCATATGGTTGATGATCACCGGCACGCCGGGAAAGCGGCTGGCCAGCCGATAGGCGTCGATCATCTGGTTCGGGTAGATTTGCAGATCGAATGACAGATTATATGTGCCGAGCAGGCCGTAGCCGTGCGCCAGGGCCTCGTCGTCGAACAGGTTTTGCGGCGTATAGGTGCGCGCCGGATCAGGGTGCCAGTTGAGGATGTGACGGATGCCGCGCACATTGCGGTTCTGCGTCTGGGCGGCCAGTTTCGCCTCGACATCGGGATCATTGAGCGCGGCGAAGGCGACGATGGCATGGGGAAAACCCTGCGCATAGGCCATGTTTTGCAGCCAGTGGGTTTCCTTCAGCGCATCCTCAGGATACGCGCCCGCATCGATATGGACGATTTTCTCGACATTGAAGCCCTGCGCATCGACGAAATACTGCGCCAGACCGTAATCATGGGCAATCGCCGCCACGCTGCCATTGGGGCCATCGGGCGAAAACGGCGGGGTCAGCCACGGATAGCGGATATTATTGAGCTTCCACAGATGGACGTGGGCATCGACAAAGCGCTTGATCGCCATAAGTTTTTCTCCCTTTTCTTATCCCTCTCCCTGCTTGCGGGGAGAGGACGGGAGCCCAAGCGAAGCGAGGGCGACCGGGTGAGGGGCGGGGTATGCAGAAAGGCCCCTCATCCGGCCTTCACTTCGTTCAGGCCACCTTCTCCCCTCGCGAGGGGAGAAGGGATTCAAACCACGGAAAACACGGAGGGAAGAGGAGAATTATTTTCCGTGTTTTCCGTGTTTTCCGTGGTTAAACCTCTTAGAACGTGGTCCGTCCGCCCGACGTATCGAAGGTCGAGGCCGTGGTGAACGAGCATTCTTCCGAAGCCATGAAACAGACCGTAGCCGCCGATTCATCGACAACGCCCAGACGGCCCATTGGAATCTTCGAGCGCATATATTCGACCTGGCTGGGCGGAAGCTGGGCCAGAATCGGCGATTCAAACGTGGCGGGCGTCAGGGCGTTGACGATCACGCCCTTCGTGGCCAGTTCCTTGCCTAAGGATTTGGTCAGGCCGATCACGCCCGCTTTTGACGCCGAATAGGCCGAGGCATTGGGATTGCCTTCCTTGCCCGCGACGCTGGCCACATTGACGATGCGGCCATAGCCGCCTTCGAGCATGAAGGGGATGACTTCGCGGCAGCAATAGAACAGGCCGTTCAGATTGATGTCCATCACCTTCAGCCATGATTCGACCGGGAATTCCCACACCGGCACGGTGGCGCCGGTAATGCCCGCCGAATTGACGAGGATGTCGATGCCGCCAAGAATGTCCGCTGACTGCTTCGCTGCCTGGGCCACCTGCGCATGATCGGAGACATCGAGCGCCACAACGCCCGCCGCCCCGACCTCTGACTTCGCGGCGTCCAGCGCCTCGGCATTGAGATCCCACAAGACGACTGTGCCGCCTTCGGCGACGATGCGCGCCGCCGTGGCCTTACCAAGCCCCGAAGCGGCACCGGTGACGATGGCGCGGCGGCCCTTAAATCGATCGGTATAAATCATTCAAAAATCTCCAGATTTTCCAGCGAGAACGGCACAACCTTGTGCTTTTGCTCGCCCAGCTTGGCGATGCCAAGGTGCATCTCGTCACCGGCATTCAAATAGATGGGATTGGGTTTCTTGCCTTCGCCGACGCCGGGCGGGGTGCCGGTGATCAGCAGATCGCCCGGTTGCAGGGTGACGAAGCGCGAAATGTACGAGATGCACTGGGCCACATTGAAGATCAGCGTCTTCGTATTGCCGGTCTGCATCCGCTGGCCGTTGACGTCGAGGAACATGTCGAGATTATGCACGTCGCCCACCTCATCGGGCGTCACCAGCCACGGGCCGGTGGGGCAGAAGGTGTCGCAGCCCTTGCCCTTCACCCATTGCGTGCCGCGCTCCTTTTGAAAGGCGCGTTCGGAAATATCATTGACCAGCACATAACCGGCGACATGCGACAAAGCCTCGGCCTCATCGACATAGCGGCAGGTCTTGCCGATCACGAGGCCCAGTTCGACCTCCCAGTCCATCTTGGTGGCGTCGCGCGGCTTGATCACATCGTCGTTCGGGCCGTTCAGCGAGGTGACGGCCTTGGTGAAATAGATGGGCTCCGGCGGCACGGGCAGGTTCGATTCGGCGGCATGGTCGGCATAGTTGAGACCGACGGCGATAATCTTGCCGATGCCCTTGACCGGCACGCCATAGCGCGGCTGGCCCTCAACGATGGGCAGGGTCATCAGGTCGATGTCGTTCAATTTGGCCAGTTGCGACAGGCGCACCGTGTCGGGCGTCAGGTCGGGCAGGACGCCGGACAGGTCGCGGATGCGGCCTTCGGAATCGACGATACCGGGTTTTTCAGCGCCCTTGGGGCCATAGCGGCAGAGTTTCATAATGTCTTCCTTTCAGGAGAAGGATTGAACCACGGAAAACACGGAAAGCACGGAGGAGGCTGGCGATACGAACCCAAGCTCATGCTTGTCGGAAGACTCAAAGATTGCGCGAAGCGCGTTATTTTCTGCCGAAGATGCCTGTTCAGACGCTGATCAGCGCCACTTTTCCGTGCTTTCCGTGCTTTCCGTGGTTCAAATCCTCTTAATGCGTATAGGGGCGGTGCAGCTTGACATCGGGGTTCAGCTCGACGCCGAAGCCCGGCTTATCAAGCTTGTTGACATTCAGGCGGCCATTTTCCGGCACCGGTTCGCCCAGCAATTGCGGGTGGAACATGGGGGCTACGTGATCGGCCTTGGGCGCCATCATCAGGAATTCGGCAAACGGCGAATTATGGCGCGTGATGACGAAATGATACGAATAGACGCTTGAGCCGTGCGGCACGACCATAATGCCGCGCGCATCGGCCATAGCCGAGATTTTCAGCAACTCCGTCACGCCGCCGCACCAGCCGACATCGGGCTGGATCAGGTCGCAGCACTCCATCTCCATCAACATGCGGAAACCCCAGCGCGTCGCTTCGTGTTCGCCGGTTGTGACCAGCATCCCGGCGGGCACATTCATTTTCAGTTGCTGATAGCCCCAGTAATCATCGGGTGAAATCGCTTCTTCGATCCATTTCAGATCATATTCGGCGCAGGCATGGGCCAGGCGGGTGGCATAGTTGACATCGAGCGCCATCCAGCAATCCCACATCAGCCAGAAATCATCGCCGCAACGTGCGCGCATATCGGCCAGCATCTCGACATTCTTGCGCAGGCCCTCATCGCCCTCGATCGGGCCATGCAGCAAAGGCATCTTGCCGCCGATAAAGCCCATCTTCTTGGCCAGATCAGGCCGCGCGCCGGTGGCGTAAAACTGCAATTCGTCGCGCACCGCGCCGCCCAGCATGTGATAGACCGGCTCACCGCGCAGGCGGCCCATCAGGTCCCACAGGGCCAGATCGACGCCCGAAATGGCGTTGACCACCAGACCCTTGCGGCCATAATATTGCGAGCCGAAATACATCTGATCCCAGATTTTCTCATATTCGAACGGCGAGCGACCCTCTAAGAAGCGCGCGAAGTGCTTTTCGACCAGATAGGCCGCCGGTTCGCCGCCCGTGGTGACCGCGAAACCGACCGTGCCGTCATCGGCCTCGATCTCGACCACCAGCGTGCCCAGCACATTGATGCCGAAGCTTTTGCGGCTCTGGCGGTATTCGGGATAACGGCCCATCGAGGTGGCGATATGGTTGTCGATCCAGTGGCCTTCGCCCTGATCGTGGTAATCGGCGCCGCCGCCGCCTTCGCCACCCTTGATAACAAAGGCCCGAACCTGTTTGATTTTGACGGGCGTAAAGGCTTTGGTCGGCATGGTCGTCTCAACTTTATGCGTGGGTGATGATTTATGATGATCGATATTGATCGGTAAGCCGTTTGTCAATGGCGCATATGCGCTGGCAAGCCGATATGCCCATCTTTACAGAAGATTTGTATTATATATAGCGGCGAGGCGGCGCGAGACTTCGGCGACTCGCCGCGATGTGGCGGGCAGGCGGGAGTGGTTGAAAATGATCGTGAATGATCGAATTAGTGATTGCCAATGATGTAATCGCGTCATATGGTGCTTTAGCTGTTGAATTTCCACGCATATGATTTTTGAACCTTCGACAAGCACGCAGTTTGCATCAGGTTCAATCGTCATGGCGCTCATTTCCGGGGGCACGGGGGCGTTTCAGCGGTCTATAAAGTAAAGAGAGTTGAGACGAAGGAAGACCTATGCTTCTTGAGGGACCCAAGCTTCTTGAGGGACAGCGCATTCTGATCACCGGCGCGTCGCGCGGCATCGGGCGGGCCACCGCTATCGAATGCGCGCGCCACGGTGCCGATGTGGCGCTCAATGTGTTCAATGATGACGAGGCCGCCCGTTCGCTGGCCGACGAAATCGCCGCCCTGGGCCGTAAGGCCGTCGTATTCAATGGCGATGTCGCTGATCCCGACAGTGCGCCAGCCTTTATCACGGCGGCGGTTGCGGGTCTGGGTGGCGTCGATCATCTGGTGTCGAACGCCGGCATCTGCCCGTTCCATAGCTTCCTGGACATGCCGCGCGCGACGCTGCGCCGCACGATGGAGGTCAATCTGTTCGGCGCCTATTATATGTGTCAGGCCGCTGCCAATCAGATGGTCAAACAGGGCACCGGTGGTTCGCTGATCGCCATTTCGTCGATCTCGGCTCTGGTAGGTGGCGAGATGCAGAGCCATTACACCCCCACCAAGGCGGGCGTCCATTCCCTGATGCAATCGACCGCCATTGCGCTGGGCAGGCACGGCATCCGCTGCAATTCGGTCATGCCCGGCACCATCGCCACCGACATCAACAAGGACGATCTGGCCGATACGAAAAAGCGCGCATATATGGAAAGTCGCATTCCGCTCGGCCGTCTGGGCGTACCGTCCGACATCGGCAAGGTGGTGGTTTTCCTGGCTTCGGATCTCGCCTCCTATGTCACCGGCGCTTCGGTGTTGGCGGATGGTGGCGCATTTGTGAATTTGCAGTAGGATTCGCGTGAGGACGGCCTGCGAATTGGCACTTTTCTACGCTTCCGGTGCTCACGTACTTGAGTACGCTCCGCTCCGGATCTCAAAAAGCGCCATTCTCGGCTCGTCCTGACGCGAATCGGCCGAATCCGTGTATTGAGAACCATGATTATCTCCTCGCCCACCGATTACCGCAAGGCGGCCAAGGCCAAGCTGCCGCCGTTTCTGTTTGACTATCTCGATGGCGGTTCGGGGGCGGAAACCACCTTACGCGCCAATGTGTCCGATCTCAATCAGGTGGCGCTGAAGCAGCGCGTGCTGAAGGGCTCCGAAACGCTCGATCTGTCCACCGAATTTTTCGGCGTGAAACACGACCTGCCCATTTGTCTCGCCCCCGTGGGGCTGACCGGCATGTATGCGCGGCGCGGCGAGGTGCAGGCGGCGAAAGCGGCGGCCTCGCGCAACATCCCCTTCATCCAGTCCACCGTCTCAGTCTGTTCGCTGAAGGAAGTGGCCAGCCAAAGCCCCAAGCCGATCTGGTTTCAGCTCTATGTGCTGAAGGATCGCGGCTTTATGGGCGATGTGCTGCAAAGGGCGAAGGCGCTGGGGGCCAGCACGCTGGTCTTCACCGTCGATATGCCGGTGCCCGGTTCGCGCTACCGCGACGCCCATTCCGGCATGAGCGGCCCGAACGCGCCTCTGCGCCGTATCTGGCAGGCCATGACCCATCCGTCATGGGCGTTCGATGTCGGGTTGATGGGCACGCCGCATGATCTCGGCAATGTGTCGGCCTATCTCGGCAAGGCCACCGGTCTGGAAGACTATATCGGCTGGCTGGGGGCCAATTTCGACCCCGGCATTTCGTGGCAGGATCTGGAATGGATCCGCGACGCCTGGAACGGCCCGATGGTCATCAAGGGCATTCTCGATCCACAGGACGCCAAGGACGCCAAAACCTTCGGGGCCGATGGTCTGGTCGTGTCCAATCACGGCGGACGGCAACTCGACGGTGCTCTGTCGTCGGCGCGCGCCCTGGCCGGAATCGCAGACGCCGTGAAGGGCGAGATGACGATCTTTGCCGATGGCGGCATTCGCACCGGACTGGATGTGATGCGGATGCTGGCCCTGGGTGCCGATGGCGTGCTGATCGGGCGGGCCTTTGTCTATGCGCTGGCGACCGCAGGTGAGGCGGGGGTGCGCCATCTGCTGGCCCTGCTGGAAAAAGATATGCGCACGGCGATGGTATTGACGGGCTGCAAGTCGATCAAAGACATCGGCCCGGACATTCTGGCGTGACACGGCGGATCGATCCGCGTGATTTTGGCGCGAAAGGCGATGGCCGGACGGTGGATACCGAGGCCATCCGCGGCGCAATTGCGGTTGCCGAAGCGGGCGATATTGTCTCGCTCTCGAAAGGCCATTATCTCAGCTTTACCATAGGCTTAAAAAGCCATCTTCATCTTGAACTTCAGGATGGCTGCGTGCTGGAAGCCGCCGATCCGGCGCGCCACGGCGGCACCTATGAGGCCGCCGAAGCCAATCCCTTCGATCTCTGGCAGGATTTCGGCCACAGCCACTGGCGCAACAGCCTGATCCACGCCATCGACGTTGAGAACGTCACCATTTCGGGCGCGGGCATGATCGACGGGCGCGGCCTGACCCGCGAAGGGCCGGGATCGCGCTGGCGCAAACAGGCCGGCGAATTTCCCGAAAGTATGCGCGGCATGTCGGCGGCGGAACTGGCTGTCCTGTCGCCCGATATGTCGGCGATGGAGGGCCTTGGCAATAAGGCGATTGCGCTGTGCCGGTCGCGCTGCGTGACGCTGCGTGACTTCACCATCGTCAATGGTGGACATTTCGCCCTTCTGGCTACCGGCGTCGACGATCTGCGCCTGGAGAACCTGCTGATCGACACCAACCGCGACGGCATCGACATTGATGGCTGCCGCAGGGTGACCGTGCGCGGCTGCCGCGTCAATACGCCCAATGACGACGCCATTGTGCTGAAATCGAGCTTTGCGCTGGGTGAGCGCCTGCCGTGCGAGGACGTGCTGATCGCGCATTGCGCCGTCAGCGGCTTCGATCCGGGCACCTTGCTCGACGGCACAAAGGGCCGCACGCAGGCCTTTTCGCCCGACCGCGACCGGGTGACGGGCCGCATCAAGATCGGCACCGAATCGAGCGGCGATTTCCGCCGCATCAAAATCAATCATTGCACGTTTGAGCGCTCACGCGGTCTGGCGCTGGAAACGGTCGATGGCGGTGTGATCGAGGATGTTGAGGCGAGCCACCTTACCCTGCATGATGTGACGACCGCGCCGATCTTCCTGCGGCTGGGCGCTCGCCTGCGCGCCCCGGAAGGCGCGACACCTGGGGCGATCCGCCGCGTGGTGATCCGCGATGTGGCGGCCACCGACATCTTGCCCGATTACAGCGCCCTGATCATGGGCCTTCCCGACCATCCGATTGAAGATGTGACGCTGGAGCGGGTGAGGCTCAGCTATCGCGGCGGCGGCACGACAGAGGATGCGGCGCGAACCCCGTCTGAACTGGCGGACGCCTATCCCGAACCCTCGATGTTTGGCCGCACGCCAGCCTATGGCCTGTGCGCGCGCCATGTCAGGGGCTTAAAACTCGATGCGGTGGAAATGAGCGCCGTCACGCCTGATGCCCGCCCGCAAACCGTGTTTGAGGATGTAACGCTGGCGGAATAGATTTCGGCGGAAAAAGGTGTAGAATAGGATTGAACACCTTTGGAGTTTTCCATGCGCAGTACCCAGCAATTCAGCATCACCGTGCCCAATGAGATGGCCGACATGATCCGCGCCAAGGTGCGTTCGGGTGAATATGCCAGCGAAAGCGAGGTCGTCCGCGATGGTCTGCGCAGTCTGCTGGCGCGCGACCGGGCGATGGAAAAATGGATACAGGACGAGGTGATTCCGGCGCTCGATGCCTATGAAGCCAATCCTGACAAGGTTTATACGCCGGATGAGGTGCGTGCCCATCTGGCGGAACGTCGTGAGGCGCGGGCGCGGCAGGCGTGATGTATCGGGTCGTCTATGCGCCGCGCGCCCTGCGCCAGTTAAGCGAAATCGAAGATTATATTGCTGGCGAAGCTTCGGCGCAGACGGCTGAAAAATTTGTTTCCAGCATCACCGCGTTTTGCGATTCCCTGATGACATTTCCGCAGCGAGGCACTCTGCGCGAAGACCTTGGCCGTGAGGTTCGCATTCTCGGTTATCGCCGTCGCTTTGCCATCGTCACCAAGATGGATGGAGCAACCCTCGTGATCATCGGTGTCTTTTACGGCGGACAAGATGTTGAAAAGGCGTTTCGTGCCGATGATGAGAGCGCCAATTGAGTTTATCAGACTGATATAGATAAAGAATGGTGGTATTACTCCGGCCACTGCTCATCAGGCCAGTCGCGGGCCGTGTGAATCACATGCAGAATCGCCACGTTTTCCGAAGTGGCCAGCCGGGTGATTTCATAGGCGAGAATATAGGGCAGGCGCGCGACGGATTTCTCATAGGTGCCTGTGACGCGCCCCGGCCTGCCGGTGGCCATGTCGCCCAGGGCCGCCGCTGTTTTGCGGATGCGATCATGCACACGCCCCGCTGCGAACGGATTATCTTCAGCGATGACCGCGATCTGGTGTTTCGGTTCATCAAGGGCCGAACGCGACCATTGAACAGGCCGCTTCACGCCTTGCGGCTCACAGCCGCCGCTATAACGGCCTCCACCTCATCCATCGCCTCATCGTGGGGCACAAGCCATCCGGCGCGCACGTCCGCGCGTCCGCGCTGAATGGCTTCGATGATTTCAAGCTCGTGGTCAACATAGGCGCTGACCGCTTCACCCGCGAGATAGGACTGTGTGCGCCTTGTACTTTCGGCCAGCCTGCCAAGCTTTTCCTTTACCGCGGGGGATACGCGGATCGTCATCGTGGTGCTGGCGGCCATGACAGGCTCCTGAAATGTGTTGTGATGTGTACACCCTAAGCGCGCGGTTTTGAGAAATCCTTTACCGCCCCCGGCCCCACAGTGTGGCGTATTTCCAGCCGGTCAGGTCTTCGACCACCTGCTGGTTTTCCGGGGTTTCGGCTGAGGTGGCCCCCCGACGCAGGCGCTCGACCTCGTAGGTGAGGATTTCATGCGTTTTGGCATTGAGGCGGAATTTCATGGCCACGATCAGGCCGAGCAACATGACGACCACCGGCCCCACGCACAGAAGCAGGGTGATGGTATGCATCGCGCCCGGCGTCTGTACCTTCGCGCCCGACACAAAGCCGCCCGCCTCCATCGCCCAGCCGGTGCCGGCCAGGGCAAAGGCTTGGGTAAACTTGCGCACCAGCGTCATCACGCCGGCGAAAATGCCTTCGCGGCGCTGGCCGGTGACAGCCTCGTCGATGTCGGGCAGGTAGTTATAGACGCTCCACGGCACGAAGTTGAGTGTGCCGCGGCCAAGGCCTGCGAACATCACCGGCACCAGCAGCCAGAAGGCGATCATCGGGCTGACATGGCCGGTCAGCACGCCGCCGAAGATATTGTGCTCGATGCCATGCACGGCGGGCGAAAAACCTGCGGGGCGGATCAGATAATAGGCGTAATAGAGCGCGCAGGCGATAATGACCGAAGCGATAGCAAAGGCATAGGCGCGCGTCGGCCCCGCCTTCATCACCACGCGAATGGCGATCATCACCGAAACGAACTGCACGATATACATGGCCGTCATCATCTGCGAGATGATCAGGGTGGCCCCCAGCATGACCGTGGTGACGAAGATCGGGAAGGCGGCGTTGAAAATATCCTGCGAAATATAGCCGCCGAGATAGATGCTCAAATGCTGGCGGAAAGCACGGATGCGTAAGGTCGAAAACAGGTCGCGGAACATCAGAAACGGAATCATCAGGCCGCGCGCCAGATTGAGCGGGGCAGGGCGGATCAGTTTTTCGGCTTCGGTATAGGGCCGTTCCCAGGTGAAGATGACCGCCAGCGTGATCAGCACGCTGCCCATGACGCCAAAAATGGCACCATTGATCAGGAAGGTGACCGCCGAATCCTTGCCGAGATGATTGATGATCAGGGTCGGCAGATAGGAGGCCACCACGGCGAAGGCTTGCGCCTGCAATATGCGCGCTCCGGCGAACTTGGCCTTTTCCTTATAGTCCTTGGTCATTTCGGCGGGCAGGGTTTCCCACGGGATCAGCACGCAATTATAGACCAGCTCGAAGAAAATATAGGCCGACAGATAATAGAGGAAGGTCTGGCCCTGCACCCACATCAGGGCAAAGGACGGCAAAAGCGGAATGGCGATCAGCAGGAAGATCTTGCGCCGTCCAATATGGCGGCCCACCCAGGTATGACGCAGATTATCGGAAATATAGCCGATCAGCGGGCAGGTGATGGCGTCGAAGACGCGCGGAATGGCCAGCAGGCCGCCGGCCTCCGCCGCACCGATATGGCAGAAGGTGGTGTAGAAATAGATCAGCCAGCCGGAGGTGACGGCGGGCAGGCCTGCGCCCACCACATCGCCCGAACCCCAGGCCCAGTAGTTCATCCATCCCGTCTTGCGTTCCGCCACATTCATACTCCCAACACTTTATATTATAAATCAATAATATAGTTAAATCAGATAAACCGATACATAAACTCGCCCATCGCCAGCAGCGCCATCGCCTGCCCAAACGGCATGGAGGTCAGCGGAATGTCCTTATATTCCTGAATCGAGTTGAACACCGGCGTGCCGAACGACACCTGCGTCAGCTCGCCCGCCGCATTGATATGCTGGCGGACGGCTTTCGCGCCCTTGATGCCGACGGCCTCATAGTCCTTGGAGATATAGCCCTTGCGCACGGCTTTCAGGATGCCATAGGCAAAACCCGCCGAGGCGGCGGCTTCTTCGTAGGAGGTTTCGTCGTCGAGAATGGTGCGCCACAGGCCGCTCGGTGCCTGCACCTTGGCCAGAGCCGAAACCTGCGCTTCCAGTGCGTCGATCAGGAAGGTGCGCACGGCGTCGCCCTTCGGCAGATCGAGCAGTTCGATAAATTCGGGGATGACGATGGTGACCCATGAATTGCCGCGTCCCCACAGGGCACCGGCGAAATTGTGCCGCCCGTCGAACGTCCAGCCATGATGCCACAGCCCGGTCTTGCGGTCGGTCAGGTACTTGATATGGATCAGGAATTGCCGCTTGGCCTCCTCGACATAGTGCGGACGGTTCAGCAGCAGGCCGATCTTGGCCAGAGGCAGAACCGACATCATCAGCGTGTCGTCCCACATCTGCTGGTTATTGACCGAATTATAGACGATGTGCTGGAAGCCGCCCTCTTCGGTGCGCGGCAGGTCATTATAGACCCACTCACCCCAGACATCGAGATAGGGCAGGTAGCGGCGGTCGCCCGTGCGCTCAAACAGATAGGCCAGCGTCAGAAAAGGGGCCACTGTATTGATATTGCGCGACGGCATACCTTCGGCAAAGCGATCCTCGAACCACTGGGTCATGATCTCCCACGCCTTGGGATCACCGGTCAGTTCCCAATGCTTATAGATGCCATAGAGGCCGACACCTTGCGTCCATTCAAAGCCGTGCCAGCCCTTGGTGTCGATCACGCGGCCATCGGCGAGGCGCAGCAGGAATTCGCCCGTCTCGTCCTTGATATGGACCAGATTATCGATCAGGCGGGCAATCGCGTCCTGATAATCGGCGCGGTTGGCCTCAAGGCCCGCTGTCTGGTGGCGCAGCAAGAGCGGCAGGCGGTCGGAATGGGAAGGGGTCAGGATCTGGTTGGTCATCATCAACGTTGCGTACTGGAGGGAGAGGGGACGGTTTCAAGCGGTACACCGCCGCGCACATGGCGCAGGATCACCAGCTTGACCGGATCGAGCGCGTTTTGCGGCTGGCCATCCGAGGTGACGGCAAGGGTGATGGTGTTGTCGCCATCGGGTTTCAGCAGGCCCATCGGGATGACGAAGACATGCTGCGGGCCGATATTAGCGGCGAAATGGCCGATCTGCCAGCCATTGACGAAGATCAGGGCGCGGTTGGCGTGGCTTGATTGCGGCACATCAGGGTCGCCGATCTGTAAGCCCAACTGCACGTCTTGGTCTTTCGGCAGATCGAGCGGCACCTGCGCCCGCAGCCAGTAGGTGCCTGGGGCGGGCGGGGCGTCGGTCACGCCCGCAGGCGTCCAGCCGTTATCGGAGGTTTTGCCAGAAGCCTGGAAAGGCAGATACCAGCCCATGCGCTCGCCATAGAGGCCGCCATTATTCATCGGGCCGCGCACCAGATCGGCGATATGTTCGCCGCCCTTATTGCCCTGAATTTTCCAGGCAATCGGCACGGCGAAGTCCGGCCCGCCGGTGCGCGACAAAGAGGCGCTGATCAGCCCGCGCGCTTCTTTATGCTCGTCATTAGCACCTAAGTCCCAATTGTGCGACTGGTTGCGCACCATGACCGAAATCTCATGATCGCCGGGGCTGAGTTGCGGCAGTTGGAAATGGGCGTGCGCCGTCGTGTCGGGCCGCGCCTTGCCGGTCGGGATTTCATTCTGGCCGATAAAGCGCCCATCGACCCAGACCTGCATCATGCCGGCCCCGCCGCCGCCATAGAAGAAATTCGCCTGATCAATCGTTGATTTGGCGCTGACCGTGAAGTGGCCGCGATACCAGACATCGCCGTGATGGAAACCATACTGGCTCATATCCAGCACAGGCTGACCGGCGGGCGGCTGGGTGGCCTCCGTGGCCGAAGACCAGCTCGCATCGGTCTTGCGCCAGGCGCTGTCGTCAAAGGCCGGATCGGCTTCGGGCGATCCCATCCGGCGCTGCCAGCCCGACGTCATCAGGTCGGGCAGGGTGACGGGCGCAGGGCCTGAGATGGCGGCGGTCTTGAGGCTGCCATCGGCGTGCAGGCTGGCGGCCACTGGCTGGCCATTGAAGGTGACGGCCGTGACGCCCGCAGGTGCCCAGATGTCGAGCGTCGTATCTTCAGCCGTGTCGCCGGTCAGGGTCAGTGTCGCGCCCTTGAGGCTGGCTTCGCGGATCAGGGCACCAGAGCCCTTTTCCACCGTGCGCTCCAGCACCGGCCCCTGCGGCGTGTCCTGCCGCCAGAAGGCTTGCGCCGTGGCATCATCGGCCAGCAGGAGGATGAGCGGCGGCTGACCGAGCATTTCGATGCGTGCGATATTGAGGCCCTGATGGACGTAGTCGAGCTTCAGATTACCGGATGTGGTATCATAAGAAGATTTAATATAGCCTTGTAAAATATCAAGTTTTGGCTTTTTGTTATAGTGAAGCATCATCTCGCCCGCCTCTCCGGCGCGGCCATATAAAAGCGCTATGTCACGCGGGCCTTGGGCGAAAAAGGTCTGGGTGTCCGAGGTGGTATAGACGAGATGCTGACGGGCCAGCGGATAATCGGCCAGCAGCAGCTTGCCATCCTGACCCTTCAACTGGGTCTGGATAGGGAAGGTGCCGTCTCTGGTTGTCAGGTTGAAGCTGAACCTATCGTCAGTCGTCGCGTTAGACGGGTCATGGATGGCGAAGATCAGGTCGCCTTCGCCGTTTGCGCCGATGTCGTGATAAAGCTTCACACGCGGATTGTCGGTGATCAGCACGGGCCCCTTGTCGAGATCGGTCAGAAGCGGCGTGGCGGCCTCAACGAACTGGCCCAGTTGCTTGAAGGTCAGTTGTTTGGGGCGGATATTGCGCGCCTCGTCAATGCCTGCGCCATAATCATACGACGAATAGACGACGCTGGCGGGCAGCCAGCCCCATGAGGTGCCGCCATAGGCCATATAGACGCTGTGAATCGTCAGGCCATTGATCAGGCTGGAGCCAAAATCGGTGCGCACATAGGCCGACCCCACGCGCTTTGACGTGCAGTCATAAGTGCCCTGACTGCCCCAGTAATCGAACCAGCCGCCACCGATTTCGGCGGCGAAGCCCGGCGTGTTGGGCGAGGACAGGGCACCCGCCTTGACAATGCCATCCTTGCCCGGTTTGGTGTCGCCATACATGCCCCAGTTGGGCACGGTGTTCGGCTTGCCTATGTCGCGCGTGCCGTTGCAGCCGCCGCCCGGATAACCATCGAAAGCATAGAGATCGGTCGGCCCCGAAACGGCCCACGGCGCGGTCGATTTGGGCGGCGTCCAGTTGGGCAGGCGGCTGGCGGAATTGTGGAACAGGGGCACGGTAATGCCGTCGGCATGAACCTTGTCGGCCAGATGCTGCATATAGAGCTTGCGGTTGGGCGAGGTGTCGGCCAGCTCGTTTTCGATCTGATAGGCGATGATCCTGCCGCCGCCCGTCGTGATCTGATGGCGGGCGATAATGGCGTCGATCTGGGTCTGCCACTCGTCAACCGCCTTCAGATATTCAGGATCATCGGTGCGCGCCATCGCCTTTTGCCGTACCAGCCAGCCGGGGAAGCCGCCCATTGTCAGCTCGGCATTGACGTAGGGGCCGGGGCGGATGATGACATAAAGCCCCTCATCCTCGGCCATCTGGATGGCGCGTTCGACATTGCGCACGCCGGAGAAATCATACTGGCCCGGTTCGGAGGTGTGATAGCCCCAGTCGATATAGAGGGTGACGGCATTATAGCCGGTGGCCTTCATCTTTTGCAGCACATCGCGCCACATCGACGGCGAGGGCAGGCGGAAGGGCTGGAACTCGCCCGACCAGATCATCACCCGCTTGCCGTCGATCATCAGGGAGTGCTTGTCCCACGTCTCGACGGCGGGCGGATTGGCGGGCTTTAACGCGGCCTCGACCGTGGCGGTCGGCTGGCGGATGACGGTGAAATGACGCACTGCGCCCGAAACCCCGCCCAGTTCCTGCTTCTTCGTCCAGGTGTCGAGGCCATCAAAACTGTCGGAATACCAGTAGGTCTTATCGCGGTAATCATCGAAATAGATGCGCCAGCCGTCCTGACCCGTGGCGCTTTTGATAGGCACGAGGGCCGGGCCTTCGATCCAGTCGCCCCAGCCCGCCCAGTCGCCGGTGCGGTCGATGGTCCACGGCCCGGTCAGGCTGGTGGCCCAGGCGCGTTCCAGCGTCTTGGTCGTCTCATTCTTGGTGATGACGATATAGCGCTCGCCGATCTTGATCGGGAAGGTGTCGATATGGTTATTCCCCAGTCCCTGCATGGCGACGGGAGCGGAAAAGCCGCTCAGATCGGCATTGGCCTTCAGCACATAGGCGGCAAACGGGCCTTTGGTGCCGCCGGTGGACAGAGACACCACCACGGACACGCTGCCGTCGGTATCCTGAAACCATTCGGGGGCCCAGGTGTTGGTGAGGCCCGGCAGATCAAGCTTTACATCTGTGACGTGCTGCCAGTGGCGCAGGTCGTGGCTTTTGGCGATGCCAAAGCTCTGGCCATTCCAGCCGGTGGTATAGACGACATAGTAATCACCATTCTTGGCGCGCAGGATCGACGGATCGCGCAGCAGGCCGCTGTCGGGCCTGTAGGCTTCCGAAGCCAGCGAGGTGAAGGTCTTGCCATCATAGGAGCTGAACAGGCTCAGTTCGTTTTCCGACGTGGCGTTGAAGGCTGACATCAGCCAGGTGGTGTCGCCGCGCAAACTGACCACGGGCGCGCTGTCGGTGTGGGTTGTGGCGGCGGCCTTCTGGCTGGTCAGGCCCATCGTGTCCATAAAGGCATCACCGGTCTGGGGTGCCGTTTGGGGCGCGGTCTGGGCCGAGGCGGGCAGGGCGCAGGCCGTCCCCAGCATGGCGCCAAGGGCCATCAGGCTGATGCGCGCGCTCTTTTGTCCGCCCTTGATGGCCACCTTGATCCTCGCCTGTTTTTTCCGCTTTTTCCAAGCCGAATTTGCCATTGACAGGGTGGCATATCAATGGAAAATATCAAAATCAATCAAATTTATGCCAAATACACGCAAAGGATGACAAGTTTTGATCAAAATTGATCATCGAGGCCTGAGCGCTCTGGCGCTCGCCATCGGAATCTCCATGACTGTCCTGCCTGCCACGGCTCAGAACGCGACTCAAACCTTCGTTTTTCAGGGCGCTCAGGCCACCATCCGGCCCGCTGCGCCGTGGGATGAGGCGAAGGGCTACGGCTTTACCTCCCTGCCCGGCGGCAATGAGCAGGCCTTTTCGCTGCGCGCCGCCCCGGGCGATTATCGCGTCACCGTGACGCTGGGCGACAAGACCGCCAGTCGCACCACGATCTGGGCCGAGGATCGCCGTCTGATGGCTGCGCCGGTCGATCTGAAGGCTGGTGAGACGAAACAGGTCAGCTTTATCGTCAATGTGCGTGACACCGCGCTCGTCCAGCAGGAAACCGATCCGGCCCCGCCAAAGGTGCGGTTGCGCGGTGACGACGCCACGGGCCGGACATGGGATGGCCGCCTGACCATCAGCGTCAGCGGCCCGTCACCGGCGCTCGATGCGCTGTCGGTTACGCCGGTTCAGGCGCGCCGCGTCCTGCTGGCCGGAGATTCCACGGTCACCGATCAGGCCAGCGGCGATTACGCCAGTTGGGGCCAGATGCTGCCGCGTATGCTGGGCCCCGATCTGTCGGTGGCCAATCATGCCCGTTCCGGCGAAACCATGAAGTCGTTCCTGACCTCGCTGCGCTGGGACAAGCTGCTGAGTGAGGTGCGCCCCGATGATGTGGTGCTGATCCAGTTCGCCCATAATGATGAGAAAAAACAATGGCCGCGCACCTATGCTGCACCGGATGAAGCCTATCCGGCCTATCTGGCGGCGTTCGTGGCCGATGTGCGTCAGCATGGCGGTCTGCCGGTGCTGGTGACGCCGGTGGCGCGCCGCACCTTCAAGGGCCAGGTGGTTGAGGACAGCCATGCCGGTTATGATGAGGCGGTGCGTGATGTGGCCAAACGGCTTAATGTGCCGCTGGTTGATCTGACGGCGCAGACGACGCAATTCTATGAGGCCTTGGGCCCTGAGCTTGCGCCTCTGGCCTTTGCTGATAACCACCACGAAAAGACGCACCACGATGCGTACGGCGCCTATATGATCGCCTGTTTCGTGGCCCATGATCTGGCCGCCATGCCTGACCTGCACATCCAGCCTGCGCCCGACCTGCCTGCCTGCGATCCAGGCCATCCCGGCGATCCACATCAGTTTGTTATCACCCCCGCCGACTGGCCGATCATGCGCAAGCATGTCGATCAGGCCGCCGAACCCACGCCTTTAAAGTAACCGCTCAGACGCCGCGGGGGCTCCTCGCATAAGCTCGGGCGGGCGCTTGCCCTTGCCAACACATTGGAAATGTGTTGGAAAATCGGAGAAAAATAAATGGAAACAATCGCTTTCACCATGCAGTTAAAGCCCGGTTTTGAGGCCGAGTATCAGCGCCGTCATGATGAGATCTGGCCGGAACTGGGCGGGCTGTTGCAGGCCAGCGGCGTGTCGGACTACTCGATCTTTCTCGACGAAAAAACGCTTGTGCTGTTTGGCGTATTAAAGCGCACGCCCGGTCACACGATGGACAGCCTGCCCGATCACCCGATCATGAAAAAGTGGTGGGCCTATATGGCCGACATTATGGACACCAACCCCGACAATTCGCCGGTGCAGACCCAGCTTAAGCCGGTGTTTCATATGGATTAGGGTATTCTGTTAAGCCGCCGCTGCGTCCTCATGGATACGGGCGATGCGCACTTCGATGTCGTGGGCATTGAGCCAGCGCACAGCCGACGGATCGATATTCTCATCGGTGATCAGCACATCGATGTCTTTCAGCGGACACACCGACAGCGAGGCCTGGGCGTCGATCTTGCTCGAATCGGCCAGCACGATCACCTCACCGGCGCGTTCCATCAGGCGGCGTTCCGACTGCACCAGCAGGGTATCGGTCTGCATCAGGCCGTTTTTGGTCAGGGCCTGACAGCCGATGAACATGCGCTGGGCGGCGAAATGCTGCAAAATGCCGTCCTCATACGGATTGAGGATGATGCCCTGATCGCGGAACAGCTCGCCGCCGGGCACGGTCACCTTGATGCGCGGGCGCTCGAACAGGCATTGCAGGATCGGCACGGATGTGGTGAGCACGTGATAGGCTTCATCGGCCATCATCGAGGCCATCATGAAGGTGGTGGTGCCGCCGTCGATGATCATCGACAGGCCGGGCGTGATATAGGAGAGGGCCATTTTGGCGATGGCGCGCTTGGCGCCGGCATTGGTGATCACGCTGTCGGCAAAGGCCGATTGCCCGGTCAGGCCCGAACGGCGCTCATCGCCGCGCCCGCTATAGACGGTGCCTTCGGCGCGCATCGCCCCGCCGCGCACGCGCAGCAGATGACCCAGTTCATGCAGCTCATTGAGATCGCGGCGGATGGTGGCGGGCGAAACGCCCAGCCGTTCGGTCAGTTCATCCACCGAGGTGACGCGGTCGGTGTTCAGTTCGTCAATAATGCGCTTCCAGCGGTCTTGCAGGTGCATGGTAAAATCCTGTGGCGGGCCTTGTTTCGGTTGCGGGGGGCGCGCGGAAAGCCAATTATAGCGCTAACATATGAAGAAGAGGTTGTAAATCTGCACCGAAATGCGCGCGGGGCGCGACTCGGTGATTGATTCTGATTGAATCTATAGGGGCAAATCATGGCCTTGTCGAGACGGCCTATGTCAGGGCGGTTGCTTTACGCCGCCACCTCGGCATTGATGGCGTCACGCCAGATGCGCTGATAGGCGCGCATCTCATCGGGCAGCAGGGGCGTCACCTGATTATGCTGAAGGCGCGGCATCGGGCGCTCACCCAGATAGGCCAGGGCCGAGGCGCCGAGCGTGACGCCGCTGGGGCCGTCATTGCGCAGAACCGGCCCGTCATGCAGGGCGGCGATCAGTCCGGCCAGCACCGAATTACCGGCCGCCATGCCTTCGATCAGCAGCGTGCGGCCGCACTGGATCATATCGAGGCAGGTGGTCGATAACAGCGCCTGATAGAGCATACCGAGTGCTGCGCGCGTGCGCGGCGTATCGTGGCGCAGGCCTCTGATTTCGCCGTGCATACCGGGATAGGGGCCGCCCGCATCGAGGAAGCTGGGCAGGGCCAGGGCCGCCTCGTGCATCACCTCAGCCAGTGTGTCGGCATCGACATCGAGGCTGGAGGTGCAGCCGCCCCGGACGCCATCATGGGTGATCATTTCAAACGCCCGCCCGCCCATGAAGCGGGCGCAGGGCAGGGCCTTGCCGAACACATCGACCGCGCCCATGCAGTCGCGTTCGGCTTGCAGCCCGTCGAGCGAACCGCCGGGGGCCATAGCGATAAACCAGGTGCCGGTCGAAAGAAGCGCAGGCAGGTCGGTATCCTGCTGCCAGCCGCCGAGCAGCGAAGCCAGCGCCGCGCCCGAATCGTGCAGGCCGACGCAAACGCGGGTGGCGGGCGACAGGCCGGTGGCGCGCACGATCTCAGGCTTCAGCCGCCCGGCCCCTTCCCAGGCCTTGCGCAGGGGCGCGAAGCGATGCGCCCAGCCCTGATCATGGGTGAGCGACGAGAAATCACCTGTGACCGGCGACCACAGGTCGGTATGGCAGCCCAGAGAGCTGATCTCCGAATGGAGCGCGCCGCTCAACCGCCATGACCAGTATTGCGGATAGGGCAGAATCCAGCGCACTTTTGCGAACATATCGGGGTCGCGCTTTGCGTGCCAGTAGATCTGCGCGCCGAGATTGAGGCCCTTGGGCAGGGGCGGCGACAGGGTTTCAGAAAAGGCCGGGCGCAGGCGCGCATAGGCGCTGGCAAAGACCGGCGGAATGGCTGTTTCGTAATCCTGCACCGGCTGGACGAGATGCAGGTTTTCATCGAGGAAGGCGCAGGCCGCGCCATGCGCCACCGGGATGATGCGATCAATGGCATAGGCGCTGAAGGCTTTGAGCTGCAACAAAAGCCAGTTGAACAGGGCGTCGGTGTCGATGGCGGTATAAAGCAGCGTGGCGTAGGTGGGGGTGAGGATGCGCCGCGTCGCCAGCACGACGCCTGAGGGCGTGACCACACTGATCTTGGCATAGGTGCGCCCGGCATCGAAAACAATGCAGTTGGCGCCTTCCTGGCTTTTGCGTTCCCTTTTCACCGTGCGTATCCCTGATCGCTGGCGATTATCTGTCGTTTTTTGAGCGATAATGATTGAAGTCTATCGAAATCGTCTGTATCGTCGTTTTCGATCACGGCATTCAGCATGTCGCTTTTATCATATTTATTAAGTTATAATACACAAGTCTGGAGAGTTCAATGAACTTGTCGCAGCCCAGCCGGTCGCGTTTGACCGAGGCGCGTATGGCCGCATATCCGCAACCGTCTGCGACGCCGGACAAAGGCCCTTTGCGCGTGCCGCAAAGCCTGTGGGATGAAGCGGCCTGCGCCGGATTCAGCGAAATCGACCGACTGCTCTATCGCTCCAACCTGCTTGGTTCCGACCTATCGGTCACCAATTTCGGCGGCGGCAATACCTCGGCCAAGCTGACTGACCGCGATCCTTTGAGCGGTGAAGCGGTCGAGGTTTTATGGGTCAAGGGGTCGGGCGGCGATCTCGGCTCGATGCAGCGCGATGGTTTTGCCACCCTCTATCTCGACCGGGTGCGGGGGCTTGAGCGCCTCTATCGCGGCCTTGATTTTGAAGATGAGATGGTGGGGCTTCTGCCCCATTGCACCTTCGGCCTCAATCCGCGCGCCGCCAGCATCGACACGCCTTTGCACGCCTTTATTCCGCACCGCCATGTCGATCATCTCCATCCCGACGCCGTGGTGGCCATCGCCGCCATCCACGAATCGCGCAGCCTCACCGAAGCCGTCTATGGCGATGCGGTCGGCTGGATCGGCTGGCAGAGGCCCGGTTTCGATCTCGGCTTGCGCATGGGAGAACTGCTGGCCGCTCACCCGCACTGGCGCGGCATGGTGCTGGAAGGCCACGGCCTGTTCTGCTGGGGCGAAACGGCGCGGGATTGTTATGAGACGAGCATCGACCTGATTGCGCGCGCCGCCACGGCGATAAACGCCCGGATCAAACCGCGCCCTGCGCCCGCCGTGCCCGCTGCTGATGACCTGTTGCGCCGCGCCACCCGGCTGCTGCGGCCTTTGCTGACCGGTGCGAAAATCGCCTGCCGCCTCGATACGCCGGATGTGCGCGATTTCGTGTCGTCGCCGCATCTGTTACAGGATGTGAGCTTAGGCGCGCCCTGTCCCGATCATTTCCTGCGCACCAAGCCGTGGCCGCTGATCCTCGATCCGCAGCGCCTGCTGGCCGAAGACGCAGCCGCCTATGTGGCTGAGGCCGTGGCGGGTTTTCGTCGTCGTTACCAGGCCTATTATGAGCGCTTTTGCACGCCCGGAAGCCCCGCCATGCGCGACGCTGATCCGGTGATCGTGCTGATCCGCGATACCGGTGCCCTGGCCTTCGCGCCCGACGCCACCCAGGCGCGCATCGCCGGTGAATATGCGCTCAATACCATGAATGTCATTACCGGTGCGCGGGCGCTGGGCCATTATAAGCCGCTCGATGAGCGCGAAGCCTTTGCCATTGAATACTGGGCGCTCGAAGAGGCCAAGCTGAAGCGCCAGCCAAAGCCGGGTGAGCTGGCCGGGCGTGTGGCCTGCATTACCGGGGCGGCAGGCGGGATTGGCCGCGCCGTGGCCGAAGACATCTTGGCGAAAGGCGGCTGCGTGCTGCTGACCGACATCGACGCGCCCCGGCTGGAGGCGGCGCGCCTTGAACTGGCCACGCGCTTCCGGCCCGATCTGATCCGCACCTTCGTGGCCGATATTGGCGATGAGGCGCAGGTCATGTCAGCGTTTGAGGCTACGTTTGATGCGTTCGGCGCCATTGATATTCTGGTCGCCAATGCCGGAATCGCCACGGCGGCCTCCATCGAAGACACCACGCTCGACCTGTGGCAGCAGAATTTCCGCGTCCTGGCCGATGGCTATTTCCTGCCGGCGCGTGAGGCTTTCCGCGCCATGAAGGCGGGCGGCGGCGGCTCCATCGTCTTTGTGGTGTCGAAAAATGCCGTGGCGGCGTCTGGCGGGGCGTCGGCCTATGCTTCGGCCAAGGCGGCCGAGCTGCATCTGGCGCGTTGTCTGGCGCTGGAAGGCGCGCCACACGGTATCCGCGTCAATGTCGTCAATCCCGATGCGGTCTTGCAGGGTTCGCATATCTGGAACGGCGAATGGCGCAGCCAGCGCGCGGCGGCCTATGATCTGAAACCCGATGAGCTGGAGGATTTCTACCGCCAGCGCAGCCTTCTGAAGCGCGAAGTCCTGCCGCAGGATGTGGCGCGCGCCGTGGTGTTTCTGGCCAGCGATGCGGCGGCGAAATCAACCGGCAATATTCTCAATGTCGATGCGGGTCACGCGGCGGCCTTTACGCGCTGACAGAGCAGGATGTCGCTTATCTTCCCTTCTCCCTGCCAAGCGGGGAGAAGGTGGCCTGAGTGAAACGAAGGCCGGATGAGGGGCTTGGTGGGTACACCAAAGACTGCCCCTCACCCGGTCGCCTTCGCCTGAAGGCTTGGCTCCCTCTCTTGCGAAAGCTATACTTTCGCTGCGTTCGCCCTCTCCCCACATGTGGGGAGAGGGAAGAACGCGATTCACAGGCGATTTGACTTGGATGCACCGAAAGTCCGTGAAATAAACGGATAAAAGCAAAAAGACGCCGGGAGACGAAGATGGGTTATGTGAGCAGAGACAGGCTGATGCGCGGTATTTCGCCCGACGTGATCGCCGCCCAGAATGCCCGCCAGATGGCCGACCATCAGGCCGATTTCGACGCCCTGGCCGCCCGGCTGGCGCGCACCGACATCGACATAGAAACCGTGGTCGCAAAACTGATGAAGCTGGCCGTCGGCCTGCCGAGCTGGGGGCTGGCCACCGGCGGCACGCGCTTTGCGCGCTTTCCCCTGCCCGGAGAGCCCACCGACATCTATGAAAAGATCGAAGATTGCGCCGTCGTGCATCAGCTTACCGGCATGACACCCAATGTGTCGCTGCATTTTCCGTGGGACATGACCGACGACTATGCGGCGCTTCGTCAGTTCACCGAGGCGCACGGACTGGGCTTCGACGCCGTCAACTCCAACACGTTTCAGGATCAGCCTGGTCAGGATCAGCCCGGCCAGAAGCGCTCCTATAAATATGGTTCGCTCAGCCATGTGCAGCTTGCGATGCGCGAACAGGCGGTGGCGCATAATCTCGACTGTATCGAGGCCGGTAAAAAGCTCGGATCCAAGGCCCTGACCGTGTGGGTCGGCGATGGTTCCAACTTTCCCGGCCAGAGCGATTTCAGCGATGCGCTCGACCGCTATCTCTCTTCGATGCGCGCCGTCTATGCCGGTCTGCCCGGCGACTGGCGGATGTTCATCGAGCACAAGCTTTATGAACCGGCCTTTTACTCGACTGTGGTGCAGGACTGGGGCACCAGCATCCTGTGCGCGCAAGCCTTGGGCGACAAGGCGCAATGCCTCGTCGATCTTGGCCACCACGCGCAGGGCGTCAATATTGAAATGATCGTGGCGCGGCTGGCGCGTTTCGGTAAGCTGGGCGGCTTCCATTTCAACGATTCCAAATATGGCGATGACGATCTCGACGCCGGTTCGATCAATCCGTTCCAGCTCTTTCTGGTCTTCAACGAACTGGTGCTGGCCGAGGGGCGCGACCCCGAAGGCTTCCGGCCCGCCTATATGATGGACCAGTCGCACAACGTCACCGACCCGATTGAGAGCCTGCTCAATTCGGCGCGCGCCATTGCCGGGGCCTATGCCAAGGCGCTGATCGTCGATCGTCCGGCGTTGAAAGCCTATCAGGCCGAAAACGATGTCATCATGGCGCATAACGCCCTGCGCCTGCCGTTTGAAACCGATGTGCGTCCGGCCCTGGCCGAGGCGCGCAGGCGCGCGGGCGGGGCGCTCGATCCCATCGCCTGTTACCGCGCCGCCGGTTACCGGGCGCACAAGGCCGCAACGCGCAAGCGCCGCGAAGGCCGCGACGGGGGCATCGTATGAGGCTGTCACGGCGAAACATGCTGGCCGGGGCGGGCGCGCTGGCCGTCCTGCCTCTGGCAGCGGGCAAGGCGGGCGCGCAAGCTGCAAAGGCCACAGAGCGCATCTATGCCAATCCTTTGCGCACCGCCGATGATGTCAAGGGCTTCGTCATGGAGGGCGAGGCGCTGGTCGATTTCGACACCGGACGGATGCGGCTGAAAAACGCCCGTTCCGCCGCCGACGGTCAGGCGTCGAACTTCGTGTACTGGTGCCCGGAAACCTTTCCCGATAATGTTGAATTTCGCTGGAACTTCTGGCCGCTCGAAGAACCGGGTCTGGCCATTCTCCTGTTCGCCGCGCAAGGCCTGTTGCCGGGGGGCGATCCTGTGCCGGTACTCGACAAACGGCTGAAGCCGCGCGCCGGTATCTATGCGCAATATACCAATTCCGACGTTTCGGCCCTGACAATGGCCTATTTCCGCCGCCGCTGGCCCTCAGAACGCGCCTTTCATCTGTGTAACCTGCGCCGTGCGCCGGGGTTTGAAATGCTGGCGCAGGGGGCCGATCCGATCCCCGATGTCGCCGACGCCGCCCTGCCGTACAAGATGCGCCTGCAAAAACGCAGCGATGGCGTCGATTTCTTTATCAATGATCTGCTGGTCATGGCGTGGAAAGGTGGTGGCGTCGGCTGGCCTGCGAGCGGCAGTATCGGCTTTCGCCAGATGGCACCGCTGGTCGCTGCCTATAGCGATTTCGAGGTCTGGAAACTGGGCTAAACGCCGCATATGACCTGTCATCGGCAAGTAATGGCGGCGGCGCAAGCGTGATCGATAAATCCACCTCTTATCGATCACTTGCATTGCGAAATTAAACTGGGGGCCGTGATCCATGCGGTAACACATTGAATCCTTGCACACGGTTTTTCATACGGGGAGCATGGCCAAAACCACCTTCAATATCCTCATCAACGCCAAGTCCGGCACGGTGCTGTCAATGGGCCAGCCCGCCATCGATACCGCCGTGACACAAAGCGGTCTGCCGCTGAATGAGCTATGCTTTTCCGAACCGGAGGAGATGTCGGCCAACCTGGCGCGGCTGGCCGGTCAGGCGCATCACCTGCTGATCGGCGGCGGCGATGGCAGCATCCGCGAGGCGGCCAAATATCTGGCCGAACGCAACAAACCCTTCGGCGTACTGCCCTTCGGCACGATGAACCTGCTGGCGCACGATCTGGGTATCGACACGCTGGAGGGCGCGCTGGCAGGCTATGCGGCGGGGGCTGAGGAAAGCCGGATCGACGCGGGCTTTGTGAATGGGGAAATCTTCCTGTGCTGCGCCAGTATCGGCACCATGCCGCAGGCTTCGCGTTTTCGCGAAAGAAAGCGCCTGACCCATACGTTTTTGCTGATGCCGCAACTGTTTTTGTTCATCCTGCGCAATCTCGACATGCACAAGCGTGAGCGAATCCGCATCGCCATCGACGGCAAGGCGGAAACCTTCCGCACCCCGGCGGTCGTGGTGTCGGCCAACCGTTTCGCCGACAGCCAGACACTGACCGAGAGCAATTTCAAACGCCACGCGCTGAGTGGCGGCGAGCTGGCCGTCTATGTCTTCACCACCACCTCGCACGCCACCCATTTGCGCTTCATGTGGCGGCTTCTGTTCGGACGCTGGCTGCAAGACCCCGCCCTGATCGAGCACACCGGCCAGACAGTACGCATCGACAATCATCACCGCCGCGATCTGGTGTCGATCGATGGCGAGATCATGAAGCTGAAAACGCCTTTGGAGATAAGCCTCAAACCGCGTTTCCTGCATGTGCTGCTGCCCGCCGATGAGGGCCAGCCATGAAGATCGCCCAGATTTCCGACCTGCATTTCGGCTGTCTCAATGATGAGGTCAAGACCGCCCTGCTGCGCCATCTGCATGACGATGTGCCCGATCTGATCATCGCCAGCGGCGACCTCACCCAGTCGGCGACGGACGGCGAATTTGAGGCCGCCCGCGACTTTCTGGCCGAACTGCCAGCCCGCGTCCTGTCGATTCCCGGCAATCACGACCTGCCGGGCATGGATATAACCCGCTTCCTCCATCCGTGGCGGCGCTATCGGCGCTATATCGCTGAAGAGATGAACCCGCAGTGGTCGTCGCCGCTGGTGGCTATCAAGGGCCTCAACAGCGCGCGCATGATTTTGCCGCACTGGAACTGGGCTAATGGCGCCATCAGCGACCGGCAATGCCGCGCCGTCGAAGCCACCTTCGCCGCCACGACCGCGCCGTGGCGCATGGTGGTGGCGCATCATCCGCTGATCGCCTCGCCCGATTTTCCCCTGGCGGTGACGGTGTTCAATGGCCGGGCGCTACTCGACACGCTGGCCCAACAGAAGGTTGATCTGGTGCTGGCCGGCCATCAGCACCATGCCTATATCGAAACGCGCGAGATGGGCGGCCACACCACCCTGTTCGTCAATGCCTCAACCGCCACCTCGACGCGCCTGCGCCGCCAGCCCAATGGCTTCAACCGGCTGACCTTCAGCCCTGAGGCGGTGCGGATTGATCTGCTGCGCTATCAGGACGGGGCTTTCAGCGTTTTCGAGGCCGTGACCCACAGCAAATCCGCCTGACCTTACTGGCTGTGCAGGGTCAGAACCGTGATCGACCAGAGCGGTTTGCATGGCGATCCCGAGAGGTCGCATGAAGCGGAATTGCGCTGTATCTGGCATGGTTTCGGGCCTTCCCTGAGCGGCATTTATCTTTTGTCCGACAAAATTTGCCCCGCAATAAGATCATATTCAATCAAATAATTTCATTTTCGAGCGCAGATAAAGCGGCTATGGTGCAGAAAATGACATAGAGGAACCGCCGCCATGACCATCAGCAAACGTAATTTTCTCACCGGTGCCGTCGCCCTGGCCGCCGCAGCGCCGATGGCGGCAGCCGCGACCGCCCAAACCCTGCCCGCCGGGCCTGCCGCCGCGCCAAAGGGGCCTATCCCGAAGGACTGGATCGATCCTGACACCGGCCACCGCATCGTGCGCCTGTCGCACAAGGACCATTCGGAATCGCTCTATTTTAACTTCCCGGCCTATACGCCCGATGAAAAATGGATGGTGATGAACCGCGCCGACGGCATCAGCCTGATCAATATGGAGACCTTCGCGGAAAAAGACCTCTATACGGGCAATCTGTCGGCCTTCCAGACCGGTGCCTCAAAGGCCGTGGTCTATGCCCGGCCGCGTTCCGCCGACAAGGACAACAAGACCCAGGCCACCAATGATGTGTTTTCCATCGACGTCAATACGGGCGCGGTGACGAAAATCGCCTCGGTTGACAAGGGCTTTGTTACCTCGGTCAATGCCGATGACAGCCTGCTGGTCGGCTCCTATGCCTATAAGAATGTGCCGCTCCAGCCCGGCCCCAAGGTGGCGGGCACAGACGGCGGCTATAATGCGCTGGGGCCTGACGGCAAGCCGATGAGCTTTGCGGCCGCCAAGGAATACCGCATGGCGCAGCGCCTGGCCGCCGACGTGCCGATGGACATCTTCACCATCGACATCAGGACGGGCGCGCGCAAGGTGCTGGTTCATTCGACCGACTGGCTGAACCACATGCAGTTTTCGCCCAAGGATCCGTCCCTGCTGCTTTATTGCCACGAAGGGCCGTGGCACGAGGTTGACCGCATCTGGACGATCCGCACCGATGGCACGGGCAATCAGCTCATGCACAAGCGCATGATGAATATGGAGATCGCCGGTCATGAATTCTTCAACTGGGATGGCTCGAAGATCTTCTACGACCTGCAAACCCCGCGCGGCGAGGATTTCTGGCTGGCCAATGTCGATCTGAAGACCGGCAAGCGCATCTGGTATCATATGCTGCGCAACGAATGGTCGGTGCATTTCAATGTGTCGAAGGACGGCACGCTGATGGCCGGTGATGGCGGCGACGCCGACATGGTGGCGCGCGCCCCGGACGGCAAATACATCTATCTGTTCCACCCTGAGATCATCGAGGATCTGGGCGTCAGCGCGCCCAATGCTGCCGATCTGGTGCGCCCCGGCGTGCTGCGCTCGGAAAAACTGGTCAATATGAAGGATCACGACTACCGGCTGGAACCCAATCTGCGCTTTTCGCCGGACGGCAAGTGGATCATTTTCCGCTCCAACATGTTCGGCCCGGTGCACACCTATGCCGTGGCGGTCGAAAAGGCCTGATTTTGCATCTTTGGCGGATGGAATCGCTCATATATGATCATGATTGATCACCTAATGATGTGTTTTTCATCCGCCATATTAGCTACAATTTGAATTTATCCTTTAAATATAAGTATTTATGCTGATTTATTGTGGCGTTTCAGGGATGCTCAGCCCCGAACGCAAGCGACGCACCTACGAAAAACCGCCTGAAACGGGTCAGCTTCGATTACAAATGACGGCGCAAACTGCGTAATCATGGCGTCTTCCCGGCTTTTCTGTGATGTTTTTGTTACGCAATCGCGCCTAATTGATCATTTATAGGATAATATTCGCGCAAATGCGCGCAACCTGCCTTGACTTGTCATTATCAATCAACAAAGATGCAGGTGTTAAAGATTTGTGTTCGCCGCCGGGGGCGAAAAAGCCTGCATTTGAAGCTTTGGAATGGGACTCGACCTCGCCGGGAGGGCCTTCCTGAAAAGCCAGCAGCGCCTTTCCTTCCTCAGGTGACGCATGGACCAAGCCGCGACGTCAGATCCGGCTGGAATTTTGAATGCGCGGGCTATCGCGTTTGGAGGAAAAAGGTGAAAGATACATTGCAAACCTATTGCGTGCGTCGTCGTTTGGCTAACGGTACGGCTCTGGCGCTGGTGACCCTGTTTGCCGGTGGCGGTATGGCTATGGCGCAAACCGCTCCGGCGGCCAAGCCCGCAGCGGCTGACGAGCCGACCGTCATTGTCGTGACCGGTACGCGCGCCTCGCAGGAATCGGCCATTAATCGCAAGAAGCACGCCAAGACGGCCACCGATTCGATCGCCGCCGAAGACATCGGCACTTTCCCCGACAAGAATATCGACGAAGCCATTTCGCGCATCCCCGGCATCCAGCTCGACCGTGGTGATTTCGGCGAAGGCCAGAGCGTGACCGTGCGTGGCCAGTCGGCGGAAAACAACCGCGTTGAACTGGATGGCGTGGGTGTCAGCAATACCAGCGGTGGTCTGGTTGATGGTTCGGGCAATGCGCGCGGCGCCGATTTGCGCGAACTGCCGGCCGATCTGGTCAAGAGCCTCGATGTCGTCAAGGGCACGACGGCGGCCATGACCGAAGGCTCGCTGGGCGGTTCGATCCACATCAATACCCGCACCGGCCTCGATTTCAAAAAGCCCTATTTCCAGTTCCGTTTCGATCAGCAGCAAAACTCGCTCGATAAGAAGTGGACGCCGGAATGGAGCGCCATCATGGCGCGCAAATTCCTGGATGGCCGCTTAGGGGTCATCGCCAATATCGACTATTCGGAAATTTCCAATGCCGCCGACAGCGAGCAGCCCAATACATCGGGTCAGGCTGGCTATTACCGCAATGTCGATCTCGACCAGTCGCCCGACAAGACCTTCAGCTTTAATCCGGCGGTCACGGCAGCCATTCCAGGGTCGAGCATTCTCCTGGCTAATTCGACCAATTCGCCGCTCGATGTCGTCACCAAGTCAGCCAATGCCAATACCAAGGCTGACTGTCTGGCCGCTTTTCCGGCTTTGGCCGGTAGCGGCACGTCTGCCGCCCAGAATGAACGCGCCTACGAGCTGCAATCGTGCCTGAATCAATGGAACGACTATACGCCGTCGCTGATCCGTCTGTTGTCGCACTCCTATTTCGAACGCCGCGTCGCCGCCGACATTCGCTTCGACTACAAACTCGACGACGACACGACCGTCTATTTCAAGGCCGGTATCGCCAACCGTAACGAAAACAACAAGGACTATACGCTGGGCCTCGGCAGCCCCACCTTCAATACGGCGGCCATGCAGACCCAGACGATTCCAAGTGGTCAGAATCTGACCACAACGCCGCGCACCGTCCTGCCCGGTATCGGCAATGTCACCACGCCCTACGCCTCCTACCCCAATGGTGTCGGCGGCAATGTGGTCACCGACATCACCAATGCCACGGTTGATGCCAGCCATCACGTCACCTCGATGACGATGAATGACGGCAATATCAATGTCGATGCCGTGCAATATTACCAGAAGATCAAGACCCTGAGCCTTCAGACGGGTCTCAACTGGCATCATGGCCCGTGGAAGATCGAAAACCTGCTGTCCAGCACATCGTCGGATTTCCGCCGCGCCCAGTTGCGCAGCGCGGTCAACTTCACCTATGGTGATGTGACGGCCAGCGTCACGCCTTCGGGCCTGTGGACCTATGCCACGCCTGCGGGCGTCGATTTCTACGATCCGGCCAACTATGCCCAGGCCCTCACGCAGAAAAATGCTCTGAAGGCGGCCAAAGGCACAGCCACAACCGCACCGGTTCAGGCCTATACGGCGGCCCAGCAGGCGCAGTGGGGCACCAATATGAGCCTGACCTGGCGTCCGATCATGCAGCATGACGACGAAACCATGGTCAAGTCGGACATCACCTATAATTTTGAAGGCCGGGTGCCCTTCTTCCAGGACATCATGGGCGGTCTGCAATTCCGCACCCATACCGGCAGCGGCTATGCCGGTGGCGGCTATACGGCGCAATCAGGCACCGGTGTTGTCGGCGACGCCAACTATGTGGCCCCCGTCGTGGTGCCGACCAACAATCTGACCAGCTATTACCGCTCCTGCCTGCCGACGGCGACCTCGACCCAGCCCTGCGGTTACGGTTATTCGGCCAACAGCACTCTGGTCAACAATATTCCGGTGTCCAATCCGACCACCCAGGCCGGGATCACCACCTTTACGCCAACTGAACTGGCGGCCCTGATCGGGCCGGCGCTCAGCCAGAAGAGCAACTTCTTCGGCGATTATCCGGATAAGGGCGACATCCTGTCCTCCTTCCCGATCCTCGACGTGCAGAAGCTGGCCTCGGGCCTCAATACCGACGCCTATAATTACGACTGCATGAAATATTGCACCGGCAGCGACGGCAAGGTCTATCAGCAGCCGCATTCGGCCTATCGTGAAGAGACGCAAGCCTTCTATCTGATGACCGAATTCGATCAGAAGCTGCCCTGGGGCATGGATTTCAACGGCAATATCGGTACGCGCTATATCCATACCACGACCAATGCCACCGGCTCCATGACCTTTACCCACTACGCCCTGTCGCCATCCTATAACGGCACGACGAATCTGTCACAGGGGCCCGGCACCAGCGTCACCATCAACACCACCCTGACCGGTGTCACCAATGACTGGACGCCGAGCTATAACCTCAACCTGTGGGTCACGCCGAGCATCGTGCTGCGTTACTATTCGGGTCACGTCATCGCCCGTCCGTCGATTGGCCAGATGCTGCCGTCCGGCACCTGCACGATCGACGAACGCTATACCATCGCCGAGAACAATCCGACCGGCCAGGCCCAGGATCCGAGCTGCGGTGCTGTCGGCAATCCGAACCTGAAGCCCTATAAGGCGATCAACCACAATGAGAGCGTGGAATGGTATGTCAATAAGGACACCATGTTCTCGTTGGGCTATTATTATAACAACGTCCTGATCGGCGCCCCGATCCTGAGCACGGCCAGCAGCGGCGACCTGTTCAACAGTGTCCCCAATCCGCCAGCCGATCCGCTGACCGGACAAAGCCTGGCAGGCACCAACTTCCTGTACCCGACCTATGTCAATGGTGATGCGGGTCTGCAACGCGGCATCGAATTCTCCACCAAGATGGCCTTCACCTACCTGCCCTGGTATCTGAAGTACACCGGCGTCGATTTCAACTATTCGAAGCTCGGCTCGGCCCATATCGCCTCGGCAACGGAACAGATCTCCGGCGCTACTCTGCCGCCCAAGTTTCAGGCCAGTTATTTCCAGAACCTGTCTCTGTGGTATGATGACGGCAAGCTCAATGTCCGCCTGGCCTACCAGACGCGCGACTCCTTCTTCCAGTGCATCGCCTCGTGCGGCTCCAACGCCATCAATGATGTGCCGGGCGCTGGTCTTGAAGGCAAGCAAACGGTGCGGGTACCCTATAATCCGGGCTTCCCGAACTTCCGCGAGGCTTCGAAATATCTCGATCTGCGCGTCAACTATAAGCTGAACAAGCAGTGGGAACTGTATGTGTCGGGCCGCAATATTGGCCGCGCCACGACCTCGGAAACGAACCAGGGCTCCTACGGCACCTTCTCTGACGGTACGCCGAGCGTCGAAGCGCTTACATACGGCGGTTCGCGTTGGGAAGCTGGCTTCACCTACCGCAACTAAGCCCGATGACATGAGTTTGCATCGGCTATTCTTCCCTTCTCCCCATGACAATGGGGAGAAGGTGGCCTGAACGCAGTGAAGGCCGGATGAGGGGCTTGATGGGTACACGAAGAATGCCCCTCACCCGGTCGCCTGCGCCGCGCTTGGCTCCCGTCCTCTCCCCACATGTGGGGAGAGGGGAAGGAAACAGATTCCACCTAAAATCATCCGACTTTAGTGCCGTGTAAGCGTACAGCGTAAGAAAGGCCGTCATCCTTCAGAGGTGGCGGCCTTTTTCTTGGCCCAGACAGGCGAGGGCGGTTGACTCGTTATGCGCAAAAATGAGAGAAATTGATCATAAACGCACCAAGCCGCGCCGGAACAGGTCGCGCAGCCCGTATAAGCCGAAAAGGCTGACATAAGGAGGACAGGATGGACAAGGCTGGACAGATGACGCGGCGTGGCCTGATGGCGCGCACGGCGGCGGTCGGGATATTGGCAGCGGCAGGACAGGCCGCCTCCGCCCAGGCGAAGACCGCCCATATCGGCGTACCCGAAACCCAGGCCATCTGGCTCGATCGTGACGCGCCGTCCTTTGCCGAGGGCCAGACCTTCGGCGTGCCGTGGCCGCGTGGTTCGGTGGCGGCGAAATCGGCTTTTTCGCTCGGTGATCTGCCCGTGCAATCGTGGCCCATCGCCTACTGGCCTGATGGTTCGCTGAAATGGTCGGCCCATGCGGTCGGGCCGTTGAGCGGCGGCGCGACATCCTATGCTCTGAAGCCCGGCACGCCTGCCGCCCCTGCGGCCCCGCTGACTGTGGCGCAAACTGGCGCGGGCTTCACCATCACCTCCGGCGATCTGGTCTGGACGGTTCCCGGAAGCGGCAAAACCCTGATTTCCGGCGCTACCCGTTCGGGCAAACCGGCGATGGGCGCGGTGACCTTAAGCGCCCTGACCCAGGATGCTGCCTCTTTCGAGGACAAACCTGACCTGAAACAGACGACCTATGACGGCGTGGTTGAAAAGGCCGTGCTGGAGCAGCAGGGCCCGGTGCGCACCACCCTGCGCCTCGAAGGCCGCCATAGCGATGGTTCGCGCCAGTGGCTGCCCTTCACCGTGCGTCTCTATTTTTACGCCGGTTCCGATGCCGTGCGCATCGTTCACAGCTTCATCTTCGATGGCGACGAGACGAAGGACTTCATCCGCGGCCTCGGTGTCAGCGCCGAGGTGCCGATGACGGATGAGCTGTATAACCGTCACCTACGCTTTTCAGGTGAAAATGACGGCGTCTGGGGCGAGGCGGTGCGCTCACTGACCGGCCTGCGCCGTGATCCCGGCAAGGCGGCGCGCGAGGCGCAGATTGCAGGCACGCGCGTCGATCCATCGATGATCGCGCCGTCTGTCGGCGATAATCTGCACAATTCGTCCTACTGGAACGACTTCACCTGCTCGCAGGCCACGCCCGACGGCTATACGATCCGCAAGCGCGTTGAGCCGGGCCATGCCTTTATCGAATCGGCCGCCGATCACCGCGCTTCGGGTCTGGCCTATGTCGGCAGCCCGCAAGGTGGCGTGGCGCTCGGCCTGAAGGACTTCTGGCAGCGCGCCCCGACCCGGCTCGATATTCGCAATGCGGCCACCGATACGGCCAGCGTGACCGCCTGGCTGTGGTCGCCCGATGCGCCGGCGATGGACATCCGCCCCTACCGGCCCGACTGGGGCATGGATACCTACGCCAAGCAGAATGAGGGGCTGCTGCTCACCTATGAGGATTTCGAACCGGGCTGGAACAAGCCCTACGGCATTGCCCGCACCAGCGAACTGACCCTGTGGGCGCTGCCCGCCACGCCGGAGCGCCAGCGCTTCGCCGATATGGCCACCGCGCTGTCCACCCCGCCCCGCCTGACCGTGGCGCCCGAACGCCTGCATATGATCGACGGCCTGTTCGGTGCCTGGAGCCTGCCCAATTCTTCGACGCCGACGCGCGCCCTGATCGAGGGCCGGATCAGCTATCAGCTCGACTACTATCTCCAGCAGATCGAAGAGCGCAAATGGTACGGCTTCTGGGATTATGGCGATGTCATGCACACCTATGATGCTGACCGCCACGTCTGGCGTTATGACATAGGCGGCTTTGCCTGGGACAATTCCGAACTGCAATCGGACATGATGTTCTGGTACGGTTACCTGCGTTCGGGCCGCGCCGATGTCTTCCGCATGGCCGAGGCGATGACGCGCCACACATCCGAAGTCGATACCTTCCATATCGGGCCCTACAAAGGTTTCGGCACGCGCCACGGCATCCAGCACTGGAGCGATTCCTCCAAGCAGCCGCGCGTCTCCAATGCCGCCTTCAAGCGCTTCTACTATTACCTGACCGCCGATGAGCGCGTCGGCGACCTGATGCACGACCTGATTGATTCCGATCAGACGCTGAAGACCGTCTATATCGAGCGCAAAGTCGCCGCGCCGGGCGGTTCGGGGATCGGCATTCGCAAACATATCGAAGGCACGGTCGATTGCAGCTTCGGCACCTCATGGGGCTCGTTCATCGCCGCCTGGCTGACCGAATGGGAGCGCACCGGCGACACGCACTGGCGCGACCGCATCCTGATCGGCATGAACTCGATCGCCAAACTGAAATATGGCTGGTTCTGCGGCGGCGCGCCCTATGATCTGAAAACCGGCGCCTTCGTCGGGCCAGGTGATCAGATTTCCGTGTCGCACCTCAATGCGGTGTTTGGCATTATCGAGATCACCGAGGAGCTGATGACACTGGTCGATGCGCCCGCCTATAAGAAGACGTGGCTCGATTATTGTAAATATTACAACAGCTCACCGGCGGACATTAAAGCGTTTCTCGGCGTGGTGCCGCGTGACCGGTCATTGCGTGACGCCTCTTCGCGCATGACCGCCTATGCCGCCCGCGAACTGAAAGACCCCGCCCTGGCGGCGCGCGCCTGGTCGGAATTCTTCGAAGGCGACAATCCGCGTCACGCCACCAGCCTGCATCCGCAGGAAGACAAGGTGACCGGGCCGAATGTGCTCTATACCATCCTTGAAGACCCGACGATTTCCACCAATGGCGCGTCGCAATGGGGTCTGGCGGCGATTGAGAACCTCGAACTGATCGGCGACAGCGTCGAGGCCAATGCGCCGAGGTGATGAAGCTGAAATAGCGATTCCCAACAGGGTCGGGCTGCTTTAAGTGTTCCTTATGAAAACGCTTATCGCCGCCTGGCCGTTCTGGGCCCTGTTATCGGCCATTTTTGCCGCCATGACCGCTGTGCTGGCCAAGGTGGGGGTCAGCGACATCAATTCCGACATGGCGACCTTCCTGCGCACCGTGGTCATACTTGTGGTGTCCGCCCTGGTTCTGTTCGGGCTGAAAGAATGGCGACCGGTTTCGGCTATTTCTTTGAAAACATGGATTTTTCTTACCCTGTCGGGCGTGGCGACCGGGGCGTCATGGTTGTGCTATTTCCGGGCGCTCAAACTGGGCGAGGCGGCCCGCGTGGCCCCCATCGACAAGCTGAGCGTGGTCTTCGTCGCCGTGTTTTCCGTCCTTTTCCTGGGCGAGAGTCTGAGCCTGAAAAACTGGCTCGGCGTGGCTCTGATCGCGGGCGGGGCCATTCTGGTGGCCTTCGGCACATGACACAGTTCGTTAGATCAATGGCTTGATATGGCGATGCGGAATGCGTAACACTTAGCCAAAGTCTGACTATAAACCTGCAACGGGACGGGAAGAAGATGCTAATAAGACGCGCGTTTTTAATTCTGGCGGCAGCGATTTTCGTCACCCCCGCTATGGCGGCCACACCGGATCCGAGCGTCAATTTTCCGCCCGGGATGCAGGCCTTTCCGCTGTATGGTGACGCTCCGATCCCGAATTCGAAGCCGGGCCCCGACAGGGAAACGGGCGATGGCACGGGCTGGGTGCAAAATGTTTCGCGGCCTGTCATTCAGGTGTACCTGCCGGCTAAGGTCAAGGCGACCGGCGCCAGCATTCTCGTCATTCCGGGTGGTGGCTACGCCGGTCTGACCTTCGACTATGAAGGCGTTCAGCAGGCGCAATTCTTCGTCGATCACGGTATCGCCGCTTTCGTGCTCAAATACCGTTTGCCGAGCGACGCGACCATGCCGGACAAGTCCATCGGGCCGCTTCAGGACGCGGAGCAGGGGATGCGCTTTATCCGGCTGCACGCGAAAGACTGGAATCTCGACCCGGCCCGCGTCGGCGTTGTCGGCTATTCGGCGGGCGGCCACGTCGCTTCGACCCTGGCGACGCATTTTCAGAAAGCCTATATCCCCAATCCTGACAACATCTCCCTGCGTCCCGACTTTGTGGTGCTGGCCTATCCGGTCATCAGCATGGACGCGAAAATCACCCATATGGGTTCACGCGATGCGCTTTTGGGAAAGTCGCCGTCCGACGCCCTGGTCAAAGAATTCTCCAACGAACTGCACGTCACCCCTGAGACGCCGCCAACCCTGATCCTTCATGCCGCCGACGACCAACTGGTCGATATTGACAACAGCGTCGCCTATTTCGAAGCGCTGCGTCACGCTGGTGTTCCGGTGGAGGCGCACTTTTTTGAAAAAGGGCAGCATGGTTTTCCTCTTCTGCCGCGTGATACCTGGCAGAAAGACATCATAGACTGGCTGACGACCAATGGCTGGCTTTGTCCGACCGCCAGATAGGTCAGATGAGTTTCATGGCTGCGTTCGCTGTGCGTCGTAGGGGCAATCAATCAACAGCCAGATGCCGCCTTTCGTCCATGCTTTGATGCAGTATGCGTATGACCTCGATATCGTCGTCAGACGTGCGATAAAAAATGAGATGGGAGCCGCTGGTGGCTTTTAGATAGCCATCGCGCTCCGGCACGGGAAGGCCTTTTCGCAAACCCGCAGCCAGATTTTCGACGCTTGCGAGCAGGTCGGTATAGTAGTTGTTCGCCTGCGCCTGCCCCCAGTTTTTGAACGAATAGCGCCAGATGTCTTTAAGGTCGGCAACGGCCCTCTGGGAAAGTCTGTACCTACCGGCCATTCAGACCTGCGTCCTTATGCAGAGACGCCAGCAGTGCATCCTTGTCAAAATCATCGGCAAAACCGCTTTGTTCTCCTTCGATCAGCGCCCTGATCAGGGCTTGGCGTTTGCTTTCTTCGATTTCGAGCAGACGAAGGCCCGCGCGCATGACTTCGCTGGCGGATTGATAGCGTCCGCTTTGCACCTGCTTGTCGATAAAACCCTTGAAGTGTTTGCCAAGGGCGACTGAGGAATTACTCATGTCGGGGCCTTTCTTTTGGGAAGCCAGGGAAGTGTACCAAATTTTGGTAATTGGACAAGGACAGAAGCGAAAGCCCCCGCTTACTTTGCCAGCATCGCCCCATACGCTGATTTCGTGATCAAAATCCTGCGGTAGCACGGTATAAAAGGGGTAGATTCTGGCTGGTCATCAATGAGCAAATGGGCTACATCCAACGCAATAGTCGGACAAAATGATCTGAGAGGGAACCCCCATGAATCGCCTGAAAAATAGTCTCACCGCCTTTGCCGCCGCAACTGCTCTGGGGGGCGCCCTGCTGCTGGCCACCACGGGCGCCCACGCCGCCACGCTCAGCGCTTCTGGCAGCCTCAATGCCGACCAGCCGGGGCCGCAGATCAGCAAATATATCTATTCGCAGTTTTCCGAGCATCTGGGCCGCGGCATCTATGACGGGGTCTGGGTCGGGCCCGATTCAAAAATCCCCAATGTGCTCGGCATCCGCACCGACATTGTGGAGGCGCTGAAGGCCATCCACACCCCGTCGATCCGCTGGCCGGGCGGCTGTTTTGCCGACGAATATCACTGGCGCGATGGCATCGGCCCGCGCGATCAGCGTCCGGTGCGCAAGAATCACTGGTGGGCCAATGATGTCGAAACCAATGCCTTCGGCACACATGAATATATGGACTTTATCGAACAGGTGGGGGCCGATCCCTATATTTCGATCAATGTCGGCTCCTCCAACCCCACCGAGATGAGCCAGTGGATCGACTATATGACCTCGGATGGTCAGGACACCCTGGCCAAGGAACGTCGCGCCAATGGCCGCGATGCGCCGTGGAAGATGAAGTTCATCGGTTTTGGCAATGAGGCCTGGGGTTGCGGCGGCAATATGACGCCGGAATATTACTCGGATGAACTGCGCAAATTCTCCGGCTTCTTCCATAATGATCCGGCCAATCCGGCGGTGCGCGTCGCTTCGGGTGCCAATTCGGACGACACCAACTGGACGGACGTGGTGATGAAGAATGCCGGCAAGTATATCGATGCGCTGTCGCTGCATTACTATACCATCCCGACCGGCAACTGGGACCACAAGGGCGCGGCCACCGGCTTTGACGAGCAGGCCTGGACCGACACCTTCGCCCAGACCCTGCGCATGGACAAGCTGATCTCCGACCACGAGGCGGTGATGGACAAGTACGATCCGAAAAAGCGTGTCGGTCTGTTCGTCGATGAATGGGGCACCTGGTATGATGTCGAACCCGGCACCAATCCCGGCCACCTCTATCAGGAAAACACCCTGCGCGACGCGGTTCTGGCGGCGGCCAATTTCAACATCTTCCAGCACCATGCCGACCGGGTGCGCCTGACGGCCATCGCCCAGACGGTCAATGTGTTGCAGGCCATGATCCTGACGCAGGGCGACAAGCTGGCCCTGACGCCGACCTACTATGCCTACAAGATGTACGTGCCGTTCCAGGATTCGACCGAACTGCCGCTCAACATCACCGCGCCCGATTTCACCAGGGGCAAGACCACGATCCCGGCCTTTAATTCATCGGCGGCACGCGGCAAGGACGGCCATGTCTATATCGCTTTTGCCAGCATGGACCCCGAAGATGACACCAGGGTCAGCATCGATCTGGGCGATCTGAAGGTGAAAAGCGTCACCGGTCAGGTGCTGACCGCCGCGAAGATGGACGCCATCAACCCCATTGGCGGCGCTCCGCTCGTCGTGCCCGTCGATTTCAAGGGCGCGAAGATCAGCGCCGGCAAACTGACCCTCACCCTGCCGGCCAAGTCGGTCGTGGTGCTCAATCTGCAATGAGGCCGGATGAAGTCACGATCCTGTCGTCCGGTGGGCCTAACCGGCTCACCGGCGAATGGCCCGACCGCAAGCTGGAGGCGGTCAGCCGCGCCGAACTGTGGAGCTTTCGCGCTGAAAAGCCGCGCGCTCAGGCCCTGATCTGCGCGGGCGGCGGCTATTTGCAACTGATGACCGACCGCGAGGGCGTCGAGGTGGCGCTGTGGTTACAGGCGCAAGGCTTTGACGCCCATGTGCTGATCCATCGCCTGCCCGGAGCCGATGATGGCCAGGGGGGGGTGTGGCCATCCGACATCGCCTTGCAGGACGGTTTGCAGGCGGTGCAGAGGCTGGGCGATGTCCTGCCTTTGTTTCTGATGGGCCTGTCTTCGGGCGGCCATCTGGCCGGAGCGCTGGCCTGCCAATCGCAAGTCAAGGCTGCGGGGGTGGTTATCGCCTATGCGCCGATCAATGCCAATCACCGCGATTACAAGGCCCCGAAAGGCAAGCCCGACTATCCGCCGCCGGAAAAACAGGCCTTTTACGACGCCTGGCCGATTGGTATCTCATCCGAACCGCACGGCCTGCCGTCATGTCCGGTCTTTCTGGCCTACGCCCTGCACGACACGTCTGTGCCGGTCGAACACGCGCTCAACTTCATCGGCAGCGCGCGCGACAAGGGCCTTGATCTCGACGCCCATATCTTTGGCAAGGCCCCGCATGGTTTCGCCCTGCGCGAGCGTGACGGCAGCCATGCCATCTGGCCCGATCTGGCATTGGACTGGATGCGGCGGCAGGTTTAAGTTTAAGTGGGCAATTTTTATTGAACGTGGTTCAAATTTAATGTATACGTCTTCGCCGGGGCATAGCGGGTAGGGGCGATCATGAAACAGGTTCGTTTTTCCATTTGTGTAGCATTGGCCTTGATGCTTTCGTCGCTATCCGGTTGCGGGACTGCCGGTCAAGATGTCACGCCTCCGGTCTACAAAGACGGCATTTTGCAACCATCGCCAGAAATCGATCATGGCAATTACGGACGGCTACGACATGGCAGCAAGTTTGGATTGACGATCGGGATGCCGGAGGCCGAAGTCGGTTCAATCCTGCTTGCTCAGAAGGGTGAATTTCAAGCCAAATTTTCCTGCATCGATCCGATTCTAGGCAATCATTGTAAGCCCGGAGAACCAGATCGAACATTACAATACGCCATCCACCAACATACTCTCCTGATAGCTCCGGCCGGGATCATCGTTGATGTATTGATCAAAGACGGGAAAATCTCCGAAATTGCGTGGGGCAATTTTTGGGGAGACGGTTGGTAAAAAGATAAAATGTTGCCACCCAGATGTCTCCAATAGCGCAGCTCATCTGTGAATCCGCCTTATGCCCCTCACCCGGTCGCTTTCGCCTAAAGGCTCATCTCCCGCCCTCTCCCCACATGTGGGGAGAGGGGAAGGGTAAGGGAGCTACCGAAACCTGTAAACCGTCGTCGCCTGATAGGTTTCGCCGGGGTGCAAGACGGTCGTGGGGAAGTTGGCGTGGTTAGGCGCATCGGGAAAGCCTTGCGTTTCCAGCGCCACGCCCGCACCGGCCACAATCGGCTGGCCTGAGGCGTCGGTCAGCGAACCGTCGAAACTGCCCGCCGTATAGACGACCAAACCGGGCTGGGTAGTGCTGACGGTCAGGGTGCGGCCGCTTTTCGGATCATGCAGGATGGCAGCGGTTTTCAGCCCTTTGCCATCCAGTACAAAGGTGTCGTCGAGCTTTTTAAAACCGGCCAGCGGCTGGGCTTTGCGCAGATCATAGGCCGTGCCCTCAACCGGCGCGATCTCGCCGGTCGGCAGGTGCAGATGATCGAGCGGCAGATAGTGCGACGCCTTGATCTCCAGCGTCTGGCCATAGACATCGCCTTCGCCCGCCAGATTGAAATAGGCGTGGTCGGTCAGATTGACCACGGTGGTTTTGGTGGTGCGCGCCTGATAATCGAGCCGCAAAGCCTTGCCCTGCAAACGATAGCGCACGGTTACGCCGAGCGCGCCGGGAAAGCCGTTATCGCCGTCCGGGCTGACCAGGGACAGTTCAATCCCGCAGCCTTCGCCGGGTTTCAGCACCCGAGCCTGCCAGAGGCGCGACCCAAAGCTTTTCGCGCCGCCGTGGGTGATGACGCCTTTTGCATTGCCGGGCAGGGGGTAAAACCGGCCATCGAGCGTGACGCCGCCGCCGCCGATGCGGTTGGCATAGCGGCCGATCAGGCTGGAAAAATTGTCGCGCTTTTCATAAGCCGCCAGATGATCGAGATTGCGCACCACATTGACGCTGTGGCCATGCTGACTCTGGGCGGCGTCGGGCACATCAAGATCATGCAGAATGCCGCCAAGCGTCAGCACGCCCGCCGCAATCTGGCCGTCATCGACCCGCCACAGCGCCACAGACCGGCCATCGCTCATCGTGCCGTAAGGGGAATGCGTCACGCGGCAGGCGGCATGGCTGTGCGCGGCGACGGCCAGACAGATGAGCGGGAGCAGGGCAAAAGCGCGTTTCATCGGCCATATCCAAAAAAAAGGCCGTTTTGCACGACAGCAAAACGGCCAGCGATTCCAACAGGGAGAAAGGAATGCTCATAGCTTAGGGATGACAGAGCCGCCCAGAGGGGGAAGAAGCGGGCGGCTCTGAGGGTTCGGCAGATCGAACCCTCGTCTACAATCGACAGGATTGTCATATAGGAGATCATGAGCGAAATCAAGCAAAAAATGATTGAATATGACATTTTAATGACTGTTAATGATTGAAACCCGTCATTGCGTGCGGTTGACCGTCGCCGCCGGATCGATGCGATCCTGCGCATCCTGTGATTCCGCGCTGAGTGTGGCCGTACCGCTGTTAAGGCCCGGTGAACTGGCCGTCACGCTGATCGCGCCGTTTGTACCGGTGGCGCGCACCATGATCAGGGCCTGACCGTTATAGGCGGCGCGCGTTGGGTTATCGAACATCGTATGATCGGTCGGGCTGCCATTATCGAAGGCGGCCAACTGGCCCGCACCGCCCACCGTAACCGTGATCGGTGCCTCGGCGCGCGGCACCACAATGCCTTTGGCGTCCACCACCTCGGCGCGGATAAAGCCGATATGGTCAAAGCCAGGGGCCAGTTTGTCCTCTTCGCTGATCAGCTTGACGCCTGCCGGTGCGCCCGCCGTTTGCAGGAGGCTGGTCGCCACCTTCCGGCCCTTGGCATCATAGGCAATCGCCTTCAATGTGCCCGGCGCGAAACTGACCTCCCAGACGCGGGCGGAGGCATCGGCGTGGATCGGCTGTTTGCCCAAGGATTTGCCATTGAGGAACAGTTCGGCCACGGGGGCATTGGAATAGACCTCGACATGTTCGCTATGGGTGCCCAGATCGGCGGGCGTCCAGTCGGCAAAGGCACCGGGGCCAGCGCGTTCCTGCGCCTTATTGACCTCATTGCCGACCGCGCCGGCATTATCATGGGTTTTGGCCACGCGGCGCGCCATGCCAATATAGGGCGCATCCGACCACCACGAGGCGCGTTCCATCCCCACCGGCTTGACCACGCCGTCGCGGTCGATCAGGCCGGACGGGTTGGAGATATAGGGCCAGCCCAACCGGTCAGCCTCGCCGAGATAGTCGATCCCCGTCCAAAGAAACATGCCCGAATAGGCCGGATTATCGCGCACGATCACCCACGGCCCGCGATCCTTGGTGTTTTCCGTGCCGATAATCTTACGCGAAGGCTTGTCGGCATGGGCCTTGGCCAGCTCGTTCTCGCGGTAATTCTGGCCGATCACATCGAGCATATCGGCCAGTCCGTCATCATAGTCGTGGCTGACATTGGGGCGAAACAGGGCCTGAGTCACCGGGCGCGTCGGGTCTTCTGCGTGGAAGATGTCGCGCAAACGGCCCAGCGTCGCCTTGGCGCTGACCGCATCGGGCGTGTCATGGATCTCATTGCCGATCGACCAGATGGCGACCGCGGGGTGATTGCGGTCACGGCGCACTTGCGTGCGGGCGTCTTCGGATGACCAGTCCGAGAAGAACTGGTGGTAATCTTCCGGGTTTTTGGCCACCGTCCACATGTCGAAGGCCTCGTCCATCACCACGAATCCCATGCGGTCGCACAGGCTCAGAAACTCCGGCGAGAACGGATGGTGGGCGGTGCGGATGGCGTTGACGCCGAGCGATTTGAGGATGCTCAAACGGCGTTCATACACATCCAGCGGCACGGCCATGCCGAACGCCCCGCCATCGGCATGGATGGCCACGCCCTTCAGCTTGATGTTTTTACCATTGAGCCAGAAGCCTGTATCGGCCCTGAACTCCATGTTTCGTATGCCGAAATTGATGTCGCTTTCATCCTGCAAGTCCGCGTCCGTCACCAGCCTGACCTGCGCGGTATAAAGCGTTAGGTCGTCGAGCGACCATAGATGCGGATGTGCAAGCGAGCCTTGCGCATCCAGTTTCGCGGTCGCACCGGGGACCAGGCTGACCGGCGCGCCTGTCAGGCGGGCGGTCTGGCCATCGGGGCCGGTCACCGTCACCTCCAGATGGGCCTGCACCGGCTGATCCGTGGTATTGACCGCCTCGCTGCTGACCGCCACGGTGGCGTTGGCGGCGCTGATGACAGGGGTGGTGATGGCCGTGCCATCGGCCACCAGATGCACGGGGTTTTGCGCGATCAGCCTGACATGGCGATAGATGCCGCCGCCGGCATACCAGCGCGAGGCCGGTTGCTGCGAGGTATCAGCCCGCACGGCAATGACATTATCACCGGCCTTCAGGTACCGCGTCAGGTCGTACTGGAAGGTGGCGTAGCCGGACGGACGAAAGCCGAAATGATGGCCATTGATCCACACGCCGGAACGCTCCATCACGCCGTCGAAACGGATGGCGATGTCCTTGCCCGCATCGGCGGCGGGCAGGGTGAAGTGTTTGCGATACCAGACCACACCGGTGGGCAACCAGCCGCCCGAACCGGTGGCGGGCGCGTCTTCGGCAAAGGGCCCCCTGATCGACCAGTCATCGGGCAGATTGACCTGGGTCCAGCCGCTGTCGTCGCTGGTGGCGGGAATGCCTGCGCCAGTATCGCCCTTGTGGAACAGCCACCCATTATCAAAATTTATGGCGTCGAAATTGACGGTTTCGGCCTGAGCGGCGGCGGTGCCAAGCGCCAGCAGCATGGCGGCGCCAGATAAAAGAAGTTTGCGCATTATGAGTCCCTGAATGATTTTTTGGGCTCCCCGGCCGCGTAAAGCTTAACCCTGGCTCAGGGGCGCGGCAAGATCGTAACTGCTCTTTTGTGCATTAAACTGATTGAATGTGATCAAAAAGGCCGCAGCCCCTCTTGCGCTTTGGCTGGCCTGCGGTAAAACTGGCCTCCGTAGAGACGTTGCTTTTAGCCCCCTCTCCCTTCGTGAGGGATAGGGGGAGAGACTTCATCAAGCCCTCGGCGGAGGGGCTGAACATAAGATATACAGGGCCTCAAAAATGAGATTTCCGCACCGCTTGCTGCTGACCGCCGCCCTGAGCGCCCTGGCGAGCGCCGCCCACGCGCAAACGCCGGACGGCCTGCTGTTTTCGCTGTCGGGTGAGCATGGCCTCACTGCCGAAACGGCGGGTGGGCAAGCCGGGCCGATCTTCGCCACGCGCACGCATGAGACGGACGGCGTAGTCGGCAAGGGGCTCGGCTTTGATCCCGGCCTGTCTCTGGCCTGGTCGGCCCCCGGCAATATCTATGCCCGGCGCGGCACGATTTCGTTCTTCTTCCGGCCGAAAACCCCGCTCGGCCACACGCCGTTTCCCATTTTCCGCGTCGCCAAGAGCGATGGCACAAGCTGGGACATGCTGTTCCTGCGCATCGACTGGAACGGCCACGGCTTCGACGCCTTCGTCACCGATACCGGTCTGGCGCGCACCCGCGTCTCGTTCCGCATGGATCAGATTCCCAGCCCCGACCAATGGGTGCATATCGCCTTTGCCTGGGATGAGACGCAAGGCGTCAAGCTGTGGGTCAATGGCAAGCCGGTGGCCTCGAAAGTCACAAAAGCCGTTTATGATCAGGGGCTTTGGGGCTTCGGGCCGTTCCAGCGCACCGTCTCGCCGTGGCAGGTGCATTCGCTCTATAATTACAAGCGCACCGGCGATCTCGATGAGCTGCGCATCTATGACCATATGATGAGCGACGCTGAGGTGGCGGCGCTCGATGCGCATCAGGAGCCGCAAGGCCCCGCCGTCCGTGAGTCGCTCAGCGATCCCGCTACGCGCGACGACTGGAATCTGCGTTATGGCTGGAACCGCCCGGACGACCTGCCAGCTCTTTTGACCGATCCGGTGACAACCATCCGCAAGGTCGAATTTACCGGCACATGGGATCTGCACGAAAAGAATTTCAAGGGGGCTGACGGCATCCGCGAAACCACCTGGCCGGGCGTCTATAACCGGTCGCGTCTGCCGGGTCGCCATGACTATTTTGAACTGCCCGACTGGAACGTCTATTCGGGCGGTGGCAAGACCTATCGCCTGACCCTGCCCGATGAGCCGTGGAACCGCATCGAAATCAATGGCACGGCTTACGGCGAACTGAAGCGCACGGCGGGCGACGGTGCGGGTCAGGTGCTGTTCACCCGCCCCGAAGGTCAGGAGCGCACCTCCAATGCCTTGCCCACCATGAAGGGCGGTGAGATCAGCTTCGTCAATACGGCGCAGGAAACGCCGATTGAGGAGATCGGCGCCTATTATGTCCATCCGGGCGCGGTGCCGAAAGACTATGTCACCTTGAGCTATATGCTCAGCCCCGATGCCGATCCGGCCTTCTATCCGGCGCTCGATAATTTACGCGCCCACATCAATGGCCGCTACCTGCCCGATGAGCGCGACATGGCCGTGGCCCTGCCGAAAGGCGCGCCGCGAAAGCCGGAAGCCCCGCGGCCTGCGGGCCTCTTGCCCATCGTTCATGTGCTGATTCCCGGTGATTTCCGCTCACCCCTGCCCGGTGATCCGCCGACGCGCTTTTCCTATGGCTGGGAGAATATGAATGCCGGTCTGGATGGGGTTGAGCTGGATCTGCCTGCTTTAAAAGGTAGCGGCAATGCGCTGATTCCGCTCAATATTCGCCTGAAAGACCCAACCTGGCCCGACCGCGATCTGCTCGATGTCAATGTGTCGGTCAAGCCGGGCGAGGCGCGCACCCTCTGGCTCGATACGCGCGACCGATTGCTGCCTAATGGCACGAATTTTTACCTGACCATCGCGGCAGGTGAGGGCGGTTTCGACGCCCAAAGCTTAGACGGCATGAAGGTCAATCTCGTCTTCAAAAAAGCCGCCGAGGCGAAGCCCGAACACATTGCCGACCGGCTGGAACAGGCGCGCGATAATTTAAGCTTCCTCGTCGAGGAACAGCCCAATATCCGCCTCTATCCGTTGTGGAGCCGGTTTGAGAACGATATTACGGATGTGTTGCGCGTCGATCCCGATAATGCGCTGGCCCGCGCCTACTGGGTCGAGAAAAACCCCGAACAACCCTATGCCGACTATACGCCCGCTCAAGCGCCTGCCGGTGTGCCGCTATGGGCCTTCCGTCAGAGCGAGGACTTGAAACTGTTCCGCCAGTTCGCCGACTGGTGGATCGATCACCGCCAGATGCCGGACGGCGACTCCAAAGGCGAATTTGGCGGCGGCCTGTCGGATGATACCGATCTGGTCAATCAGTGGGTGCCGCTGGCCCTGATGGGGGTGGAGCCGGAAAAAATCATCGCCTCGCAGCGCGCCGTGGCCGACGCCACCTTCACCAACGGCATGTGGAGCGGGGGCCTAAGCCGCATCCGCGCCGACGAGCTGCATTCCTACGAAGAGGGTATCAATGCCGTAGCGCAATCGATGCAGATTGACTGGGGCAACCCGACCAATATCGAGCGCGGCATGGCCGTGGCGCGCGAATATCCGCGCCTGATGCAGGTCAATCCCGCCGGTCACATGCACTTCGTATCGAGCTATTATTCGGGTACCGACATCGACCGCGATGATGGCATGGGCGTACAAAAGCCCGACAGCCTGCTGGTGACGCATCCGGGCCTGCTGCTCGTTGATTATAACGGCAATCCCCAGACCAAAGCCCGCCTGCTCAGTCTGCTCGACGGCTGGCTGGCGCACGGCGAAAAGACGGCTCACGGCTGGAGCTTCCCGTCCGACATTGACTGGCAAACCGACAAGGGCACAGGCCACGGCGTCGGTATTGCCGTCCATGATTTCTGGGCGGCCTACACCTGGACCGGCGATGACACATATCTGCGCCCGATGGAGGGCGCGCTCAAGGGCAATCTGTCGGGCCTGACCGAACTCAATGCCGATGTGCTGACGCAGGTGCCGGGCGAAGATCAGGTGGCGCACAAGATCGCCGACAGCGCCGGTCAGGCGGGCGGCGGCAGCATCGACCGGAACTTAGGCGGTGCCACGCCCGGCCAGTTCGCCCGCTTTGTGCGCTGGCAGGAAACCGGCGACAAGTCTATTCTCGCCGATCTCTATGGCGATGAAATCGAGGCGACGGCGCAGCGAATGCCGGTTCTGACCTCGCTGGAAGCGTGGGTCGATCGCGTCAGCGTGTCGAGCGATCTTCTGCAAAGGACGCGGCTGGGCGGGGTGGCGCACCGCCGCATGGCCTTCTATCCCGGTAACATCGTAAGCTGGCGCTTTACGTCCGGCGATCACGAGGTTTCGGGCGAAAACGTTGCCATCCTGATCCCGAAGGGCGACCCGAAGGCTTTCAAGGTCATCGCCTATAATCTGACCGATCAGCCGGTGACCGCCCACATGACCGGCGCGCAACTGGCGGGCGGCGTGTGGAGCCTGACCGGCCCCAATGGCGAAAAAGATGTGCGGCTGGAACGCGGACGCACCGTCGATCTGGCCTTGCCGCCGCACCAGCAGGTCAGTTTTGATCTGGCCTTAAAAACGCCGGGCGATGATCCATCCACCCGCCCCGACATCGGCATTGGCGCCAGTGACATCAGCCTGAAAGGCCGCACACTCAGCCTGACCGTCCATAGCCTTGGCGCGAAACCGACCCCGGCGGGCACGGCGATCATCAGCGATGCGGCGGGCCACCCACTGGCTCAGGTGGCGTTTCCGGCCCTGGCCGCGCCGACGGATTTGCTGCCCAAGACCGCCACGGTGCGGGTCAGCCTGCCTGGGACATGGCCGAAAATCGGCGGGCCTGTGCGCATCATCCTGCACCTCACGGGCGCACCCGATGAGGTGACCGACGCCAATAATACGGTTGAACTCCCTGATCTGTAACCGCTTTGTTGCAAACCATGACTTTTCGATCACATACGATCATTATGAAGCAATTCAGATTGACGGTGCTCAAATTCGGATCATAACTGATCGGAAAAATCATTATCAGGGGGAGCCCATCGCATGACATATAGATTTGGCAAGATTGGGCTTATCAGCATGAGTCTGCTGGCTATGGCGGCCACGGTCTATGGCCAGACAGCGCCTGCCGCACAGGACGCCGCGCCTGCGCCCTCAGCCGGCGCATCCTCGTCCAGCGCCTCCGCCCTGCCCACCGTCACCGACAGCGCGCCGCCGCAAACCGTCACCGTGTTCGGCCATAAGGTGGCAGGCGACCGCGGCATCACCCAGATCGACACCCATCAGGCCGATTCCTGCGGCTTCATGAACAATTACGACCCGGCCAATGAGGATATTGTTCAGGACTATCTCAAATCCTTCTACGGCAATTACAGCTCCGACGTGGCCTATCCCGACCAGACGAATGCCGGTGCCAATGACCCCGGCGTGCGTTTTCGTGACACCTCACCCTATGGCGATGTGTCGCAGGATAATGCCGCCAACAGCAATACCATGTACGGCCTCCAGATCGGCAGCGATGGCCAGCCGATCACGGGCGATGACAGCGATGCTGACGGAGGCGGCGGCAACGGCGCCTGCGATCCTTCCGACAAGGCGTTTGCCGCCGGGCGCAGCTATATTGCGCGCAACGACCATTCGCTGAACGACGCCTTCAACGCCTTTGATGCGAAGGATTATCCGAAGGCGCTCGATCTCTTCCACAAATCCTACGCCAAGATGGGTTACGATTCCGCCGCCCTGATGGAAGGCAAGATGTATCTGGCCGGCATGGGCACCAAACCCGACGCCAAACAGGCGATCCTCTGGCTGCGCAAGGTGGTGGAAGGGCGCTTCGGCCCTGATGACGAGATGCACTTCAACCCCGATGATCCCACCTATATGAATACGCGCGTCGATGCCGCCATGACGCTTGCCAAGATCTACATGACCGGTCTGGGCGTACCGCGTGACGCCGCCGAAGCCAGACGCTGGTACATCAAGGCGGATGAATTCGGCTATATGCCCGCCACCCATACGGTCGGCGAAATCTATCAATATGGCTATGCCGGCGAGAAGAACGTGCCGAAAGCCGTCACCTATTATAAGAAGGCGGGCACGGCGGGCTATGCGCCCTCCATGTATGCACTGGGCGAACTGTATCTGGCGGGCGATGACGGCGTGACGCAGGATCGTAAAGCAGGCGCGCAATGGTTGATGGCAGCCGCCAAACGCGGCCATGCCGGTGCGCTCTATGCGATTGGCAATATGTATGATCTCGGCGACATCCTGCCGCACGACGCGCAAAAAGCCGCCACCTATTATAAGGAGGCCGCGCTCAAGGGCCAGCCCGACGCCGAGGACGCCATCGGCCTGATGTTCTATACCGGCGAGGTGGTCGGGCAGGATCTGCCTCTGGCGCGCAAATGGTTTACGCTGGCGGCGCGTCAGCAAAATGCCGACGCCATGTTCAATCTCGGCGCCATGCTGGCCAATGGTCAGGGCGGCGACAAGGATATGGCGCTGGCGTTTGTCTGGCTGACCCTGGCCAAGGAAGGCGGCTCCGACAAGGCCGCTCCGGCACTGGCCGTCATCGCCCCGAAAATGACCGCCGACGACCGCGCCAAGGCCGACGCCATCCTTAATCCAAAGGGCTAGAGCAACGAGCGTTTAATTTGACTTACAAATTGAATGCGAGATGCGGAAAAACGTAAAATGTAGAGCGGGTTGCATTCCTTTGACAGATTCAATCAGAATGCAGACCGCTCTAGGAAAATATCTATACCTCCCTGAATTCGTGTGCGAATTCGGGGAGGGGAACCGCACGAAGGCGCGCAAGCGCCTGAGATGTGGTGGTGGGGTTTCTGACTTTCTTAATACTCAAAGCTCCACTTCGGACAGGTCAATTTGAGTAAGTAAGAACCCCACCACCATGCCCTGCGGGCGCAGTCCCTAGAGCGGTCTGCATTCTGATTGAATCAGTCAAAGGAATGCAATCCGCTCTATATTTTACGTTTTTCCGCATCTCGCATTCAATTTGTAAGTCAAATGAAACGCTCGTTGCTCTAGGCTGGCGAAGGACATGCCTTCGCCGACGCCAAACCCCGGCTGAGCCGGGGAGGTATAGAAAATGATCCTCCCCTGTGAAACGGGGGAGATGGCGAGCAAGGCCGAAGGTCTGTGTCGAGCCGGAGGGGGCTTTCGTCGGATAGGGACGCCCGCTCCGGCGGGACTTCGCCCGCCACCTCCCCCGCTTTGCAGGGGAGGATAAGAGCGCCGCGCCGCCGGAATAATCCCCCACCCCTGCATCCGCGCCTATCCTTGTCGCATGGACGCAAACCCGACGCACGACGAAGCGATAAGCCCGGCCCCGACAGGCCGGGATCGTCTGCGTGCGTTGGCGGGCGATCTGCTCGACATCATGGAAACCCTCGACAAGCCCAAAACCTATTTGGAGGTCGAGCGCGCCGCGCGCGCCGTCATGGTGATGGACCGCTTAATGACCCAGCTCGATCAGGCCCCGCGCCCGATCCCTTCGCGCGCCGCCTCTCGTTCATCCGGCCGATTTGACGATTTCGACGATGATTCCTATGTCAGCCCCTATGGCGGCTGGCGCGAAAACAAAACCGAACAGGAAGACGAAGCGGCCGAGGGCGAAGACGCTCAGAATTGTAAAGATTGGGCCGCCATTATCGAAATGAAGCTCAACCGGCTGGCGAAGGCCAAGGGCTATCCGCCCTATGGCCCCGGCCCGCAAGAGCCGCAACTTGACGACGACGACCCAGACCCAGACCCAGATGGCGATCCTACCGATCCGCCGTGAAGCGAAGTGACCCCACCGTCGGCTGCGCCGACACCTCCCCATAAATGGGGAGGAGGGATGTGAGATATGCGCCTAAGGCAAACCGGTCACATCGGTAGCATCATCCAGCTTGACGTGGCTGCCATCGGCGGCGTCGATCGTGGTGTTGGTGAAATGAATGCCCCTGGCGTGGGTGATCGAACCCGCCGTCCGGGTTTTCAGATCGATATGGTCGAGCGTGAAATCCTCAGCGGGCGCATCAGGATAGGCATCGAACAGCACCGCCACCTTGGTGTCGGTGGCCGTGATATGGCTGATATGAATATCCTTATAGTGCGGTAAACCCTCGTCGTGCGGCACCGGCGTGGCCAGAATCTTCCAGATTTCGGGCGGATTCTTCACATCGGCAGGTATAGAGGCATAGGAATAGGCCGGGTTCCAGTTGAGATCGACGCGGATCGCCGTATCGACGCCGGAAATCTTCATGTCGTGAATATTGATATTCGACACCGTGCCGCCGCGCGTATGGGCCGATTTGAGCAATATGCCGTTGAAGGTGGGCCCTACCACGGTCAGATTATAGACCTCGACATCGTGAATGCCGCCTGAGGTTTCCGAACCAAAGGCAATGCCCGCCGCGCCCGCCCGGATAATCGAATCACGCACCACCACATTATAGGTGGGGCGGTTGACGCGCAGCCCATCGGCGTCGCGGCCCGATTTCAGCACGATGTCGTCGTCATGATTGTCGATGTCGGCCTTTTCGACGATCACATCATGCGAGGAATCAATATCGACGCCATCGGTGGACGGCCCGAAACCATCGACATTGTTACGCACCTTGATGCCGGAGATGTTCACATTGTCGGAATAGGTGACCTGAAGCGTCCAGAAACCGGAGCGGGTGAAATTGAGCGCATCGTCAAGGCTGCCATTGCCGATCTCGACGCGGCGCGCCCCATAGACCAGAAACAGGCGCGGCCGTTCGGCGTCATAATCCGAGGCCCAGCGCAGGCCCTTCGGTTCATAGTCGTGACGCAGCTTCCAGTAGCTGTCCCAGAACACCTTACCATTGCCGTCCAGCACGCCGTCGCCATACACCTTCACATCGGTCTGCTTGTAGATATTGAGCAGGGCCACCGGCCAGGTCATTTCAATCCCGGCGACGCGCGAGGGCAGGCGCGGATAGGCCTTGATGTCCTGCGCACCGGTCAGGGTGACGCCCTTATCGAGGCGCAGGGCCATATGCGATTTGAGGAACAGGGCGCCGGTCAGATAGGTGCCGGGTTTCAGCACCAAAGTGCCGTGGGCGGCGGCCGTGGCGTCGATGGCCGCTTGCAGGGCTTTCGTGTCGTCGCTGGCACCATCGCCTTTCGCGCCATAGGTTTCGGCATGGATGAGGGTGGCGCCGATGCCTTGCGGGGCGTCCAGGTGCATGTCGGCCAAAGCGGTGGCATGGGCGGCGGGCGCGGTCAGAAGGAGAGGCAGGGCGAACAGGGCGATAGGCGTTTTCATGATGGCATTTCCTGCATGAGATAGTTTTTATAATTATCTGATATTATGAGAATATATCTATTGCAATTAAGGTGAAACCTCCAGAAGCGGCGCGGTCATCATGCCGGACGGCAGGGGCTTGAGCCGGTTCATGCCCTGCACCGAAAAGCGCTGGCCATAACGGGCATTGAGCGCGCTGTAATCGGCGGGCGGACGGCCCGACAGTTCATTGATGGCGGTATTGCTGACGCGCACCTCCAGTTGGTTTTGACCGGCATGGACAAGGCCTGTCAGGTCGATGACGAAGGGGGCGGCCCAGACCGATCCAGCCCGCTTGCCATTGACGAAAATTTCAGCGGCTTCGCGCACCGGCGGATCGAGCCGGGCGGAGGTGCCCATCGCATGTGCGGGTGGGGCTGTTGGCTGGCCCGGCCCGAAATCGAGCACGATATGCCCGCTGGCCTGTCGGGAGCTCAGATCAAGGCGGCGGCTATAGGTGACCGTGCCGGAAAAGTGGGCGCGCGTCGGATCATCGGCCCATGAGCCGAAATGGTTCAGAGGCGTGGCTTTTTCTCCGCCAAAGGCGATGCGCCAGCCGGTTGTGAGCGGCAGATCGGTGGACGCACCCGCCTCGGCCACGACCGGCGCATCGGCGGCGGCGCCAAATACGAAGACACGCGATTCATAGGGGGCGAGGGCCACGTCCCCACCTGTCCACAGGTGGGCTTGTCCGCTGACCGGGTTCCACCATTGACCCTTGTCGGGCTGATCGCGGAAAACGGGCCGGGCTGTGATCGGCGCATTGGTGGTGTTGGCGATGAAATAGATGTCCCCGCTGGCCATATGGCGGTGGACAAAGCCGACGCCAGGCGGCAATCCGGCCACATCGGGCGGGTTAAGCGCCCGCAGCGCAGCGGGCAGGCCGCTTAAAGCTGTCGGCCCCGCCGGGAAAAGCGTGGCGGCGGTGGCGCGCGTGGTGGCGGCGTCGGTGGCCGCGTTCATCAGCCCCGTGCCACTATCAGGCAGGCGGCCCAGCGCGATGATATGGCCGCCGTGCGCCACGAAATCACGCAGGCGCGCATCCGTTTCGGGGTCGAGCCGCGCTACATCGGGCAGGATGAGGATCTTGTGGCTCACACCTTTGGCGGCGATCGAAGCCGCGTCCACATAGTCGAAATTATAACCGGCATCGAGCAGGGAGGCGGTCAGTTGCGGCGTAATCCATCTGTCCATCTGGCCGTTGATCGTGGCTTTTCCCGGCGTGATGGCGGCCAGGGCGTCGTCTTCGGGCAGGAACAGCGCCACATCGGCGACATTATCGCCCTGACGCAGCAGCCAGCTCATCCGCGTCAGATAGGCAGTGACATCGGGCATGACGCCCCACCACGGATTATGATCGTTGAAGACGGCGGCGGCGTAAAACGACCAGCCCGGATCGGCCACTTTCGGCGGCGTATAGGGCCAGCCATGCGCCACGAACTGGTTGATCCCTTCCAGCATCAGGGTGTCGGCCTCGGCCTTGATGTCGAGCGGCGTGGCGCGAAATGGCGTGGTGTGCAGCCATGTCCAGCTTTCCGCCGAAGTGACCGGGCGGCCATAGATGTGGTTGGCCGAACTGGCCCAGCGCGCCGTCGAAAACTGTCGCCAGTGCGGGCCTTCGCCTTCGGGCAGATCGACGAAGCGATTCGACGACAGACTGACCGGCGGCACGCCATAGACCTGGGCGCGGAACAGGGTGTTGTGGACGTGGGCCCAGTCGGTGATCGGCGTCAGATAGCGCTCATCGACCAGTTCCGTCATGGTCTGACCCCAGTCGTGGCGCACGGCGGCGCTGCTGGGTGTGTCGTAAAACAGATCGAACAGATGCGGTTTCAGATCATAGCCGCGCCGTTTCTGAAACTGCGCCAGCATGTCATCGGTCCAGTCGGCGCCATAGACTTCAAGACTGTCGCTGAACACCGACCACGGCGGCTGATCGCCGAACGCCCTGATCAGGGGATCGGCCACCACATCAAGATGATGCGCGACCGCCGCCTTATCCATATGGTCGAGCACCAGCCCCTCGGCCCCGACAGCGGCGCGCTTGACCTGCTGGCCGGTCGGGGTTTGCACGAACAGATAAAACGTGTCGCCGTCTGCCAGTTTGGGCAAGGCGGCCAGATCGACCGGCTGGGCGCTTTGCGGGTCGTGACCGACAAAGGCGGCGATCCGGTGTTCGCCGGGCCGCAGTTCGGACAGAGTGACCGCGCCGCCGCCTATGGGGGCCGCCAGCTTGAGCAGCTTAATCTGTGCCGAAGCCTGTTCGGGCGTGATATGCGGGCCACCATAGGGCCAGCCCGAACCGAGCGTGATCGAGACGCGCAAACCTTCGGCGCGGCCCTCGCTGTTGGCGAAACGGACATCCTTCAGGAAGTCGCTGGACAGATAGGGCAGGTTGCGGATGTTTTTGGCCGGATCATCGAGCGCCAGCGGATAGACGGGCTGGATCTCGAAACCGCCGAAACCGCCCGCCCGCATGGCGGTGATTTCGCGCTTCAGTTCGCCCGGTTCGACGGCGGGGCCGAACCACCACCAGCGCACGAGAGGGCGCGCTTCGGCGGGCGGATGGATAAAACCTTCGGCCAGAGGCGAGGCCAGAGGCGAAGCCAGAGTCGAAGCCTGTGCGCCCGTGGCCACAACAGCGCAGGCGGCGGCGCACAGCCATGTGTTCAGGCTTGCGGCCAAACTCGCGGGCAATTTCATGGCGCATCCTCAGCTTTCATTATTGATCATAATATGTCATGTATGGCCATCTTTGTTCAAGCCTAATGCCGGATCAGCGCCGTTTGCAAGCGCCAAAATGATCATTCCCGACCTGAAAAAACGTCAAAAAGTGTCATAAAATCCGCACGATGAAAAAATCACATAAATTGTGGCGCAAAGGGAACGGATTCAGGGCGGCCATGCGTAAAAGAGCAAATGCAATCATAAAAACGTTCAGCACAGACAGGCCATGACACAGATTTTTTTGCCCTCGCTTCGCCCCTTGTCCCGACGACAGCAGACCAGCCTGAGCGTGATCGCCCTGGCCCTGATGGCCGCGCCGCTTGCCTTGCCCGCTCAGGCCCAAACTGCGCCGGCGAAGCCTGCACCGGCAAAGCCGGCCCAGAGCCAGACTCAAACCCAGAGCCAGAGCCCGGCCCAGACCCAGACCCAGAGCCAGACACCTGCGGGCGGCACCACCCCGTCCGGTGGCGATGACAGCGGTGCCATTACCACCGTCACCGTGACCGCTGCCAAGCCGGAAGTGCAGCACAAGCCCGACCGCGATGTCTATGACGTAACGCAAGACCCTGACGCCGCCACGGGCAGCGCGGCGGATGTGATGAACAATATTCCCGCCGTTACGGTCGATCCCGACGGCACGGTATCGCTGCGCGGCGATTCCAATGTGCAGGTCTATGTCAATGGTAAGCCGAGCGCCCAGATGCAGGGCGATAATCGCGGCCCGCAATTGCAAACCATGTCGGCGGACGACATCGATTCCATCGAGGTGATGACCAATCCGTCGGCGGCCTTCGGCGCCGATACGGGCGGCGGCATCATCAATATCGTGCTGAAAAAGGGCCGTCATATCAAGCCGAAAACCTCAATGAATGTGACGGTGGGCGATGAGGGCCGCTATGGCTTCGGCATCCGCTCTGGCAAGAGCATCGGCAAGCTGACGCTGAATGGCAGTCTCAATCTGCGCAGCGATACGCGCAAGAACGGCTCGCACAGTGATCGCCAGCGCATCGATCCGGTGACCGGTGAAACCCGCGACAGCACGCAGGATAATGTGTCGAATACGCGCACCGATAATCTGTCGGCCAATCTGACCGCCGAATACGACATGAGCGATTATGACAGCCTGACCGGCGAGCTGAACTATTCGCAGCGCAAGCGTTCGGGCTATAATGCCAGCGAATATGCCAATTTCGATACAACCGGTAATCCGGTGTCGGACTATGCCCAGATCGGTTCGGCCGATGGCCCTTCGGACGACAGCGGCGCGAAACTGACCTATGATCATCGCGGCAAGGATTCACCCGACGACGATTTCAAGATACAGCTCGGCCATAGCGAGACAAATTCGAAAAACGATAATGATTATCGCCAGATCTATCATTATCCGGTGACGCCCGATTCGCTATACGCCCGCCGCAACAACACCAAAAACGTCATCGACGATTTCAGTGGCGACTGGACGAAGCCCCTGAAGGACAACCAGCAGATTCAGACCGGCTGGGACATCCAGCACACGGTATCCGACACCTATAATTACCGTTCCTATAATCATGCCGATGGCGCGGCGGAACTGGCCAACCCGACCTATACCAACCAGTTCAATGTTGATCAGACGATCAGCGCCGCCTATTTCATCTATCAGAAAACCTGGGGCAAGTTCGGCATTCAGGGCGGTCTGCGCGCCGAAAAACTGCATGAGGAACTGAATCAGGTCACCTCCAATATTCAGGCGACGGTCGATTATGTCACCTGGAGCCCCAGCGTCTTCGCCACCTATACGATCAGCGACGCCGACCTGCTGCGCCTGAGCTACAGCCACAAGATCGTGCGCCCCGGTGCAAACCTGCTCAACCCGTTCTTAAGCTATGGCGACGCCCAGAATGTCAGTTCGGGCAATCCCTACCTCCAGCCCGAACAGGTTGAGAATTACGAACTGACCTTCAACCACGACAAGCAGGCGCTCAATTCTTCGGCCAGCCTGTTTTACAAGACGACGCGCGATAATTTCTCGCGCGCCAGCACCTTTGTGAACGGCCAGTCGGATGTGCTTTTGACCACCAGCATCAATGACGGCTCGCTCAAGAGCATGGGGCTGCAATTTTCGCTCAACGACAATATATTCAACCGAACACTACGCCTGGGTTTGAATGGTGTTCTCGGCTATTCCGTGCAGGACGCCACCGACTATGTGACCCATTTGCCGACCCACCGCGAAAGCGGCAATTCGTCGGCCAATCTGTTCGCGCGCTGGGCACCCGACCGGCTCAACGCCTATATGATCCGGCTCAATTATCGCGGCAAGCAATTGTTGTCGCAGGGCTATCGCACAGGCACGACCAGCCTCAACCTGTCCTATCAGCGCCAGATCATACCCAATAAGCTGATGCTGAATTTCAGCGCCCGCGACGTGCTGAAAGGTCAGGGTTCGCGCAGCGTCACCGATACCAGCACCGTGCAGAGTGTGAGCGAAAACTTCGATTACGGTGCCGCCTTCATGATGAGCCTGCGCTATACGTTCGGGGCGGTGCCGCAAGCCCGACCCGATGACGACCGAGGCCCTCGTCCGGGCGGACGCGGCGGCTATGGCGGCCACGAAGGCGGTGGCGGTGGTTATGGCGGCGGCGGCGGCGAATTCTAAGCCGAGCGATCCCTATGTGTAAAAGCCCCACGGCCTTGTCGCTGTGGGGTTTTTTGTATGGTTTCTTTATACGGTAAGGCGGATAAAAGATCAGCGCGGTTATCTGGCTCGTCATCTGGCGCGTCATACGTCCCGCCAGACGGACATCCGGTAATGGCTTCTCCCCGGCTCGAACCGCGCCATAAAGCGCTTTTGGGGAAACGCTCTAAAGCCCACTTCAGCCGAGGATGCTTCCTATGAGTTTTGAGGAAAATGGCCAGCCGTCAGTCGATACACTGACGATCAACACGATCCGCACCCTGGCGATGGACGCCGTGCAGAAGGCGGAATCGGGCCATCCCGGTACGCCGATGGCGCTGGCACCGGTAGCCTATACGCTGTGGAGCCGTTTCCTGCGCTATGATCCTGACCGGCCCGACTGGCCTAACCGCGACCGGTTTGTGCTGTCGGTCGGCCATGCCTCGATCCTGCTTTATTCGCTTTTGCATCTGTCGGGCGTGCGCGAAATCGATGCTGACGGTCAGCCGACCGGCCAGCCTGCCGTCAGCCTGGACGACATCAAGCAGTTCCGTCAGCTCGATTCCAAGACCCCCGGCCATCCCGAATACCGCATGACGACGGGCGTGGAGACGACGACCGGGCCGCTGGGTCAGGGCTGCGGCAACAGTGTCGGCATGGCGCTGGCCGGACGCTGGCTGGGCCAGCATTTCAATACGCCCAGGGCCACCCTGTTCGATTACGATGTCTATACATTGTGCAGCGATGGCGACATGATGGAGGGCGTGGCCAGCGAGGCGGCGTCACTGGCCGGTCATCAGAAGCTCTCCAATCTGTGCTGGATCTATGACAATAACCACATCACCATCGAAGGCGGCACGCCTCTGGCCTTCAGCGAAGATGTCGGCAAGCGCTTTGAGGCCTATGGCTGGACGGTGATCCATGTCAGTGATGCCAATGATACCGGGGCGGTGGCGCGCGCTTTTGCGGCTTTTCGCGCCAATCAGGACAGTCCGACCCTGATCATCGTTACCAGTGTCATCGGCTGGGGATCGCCGATCGCCGGCACCTCCAAGGCGCACAGCGACGCGATGGGCGAGGATGTCATCCGCGCCACCAAAAAGGTCTATGGCTGGCCGGAAGATGCCGAGTTTCTGGTGCCCGACGGTGTCAAAGACCATTTCCGTCAGGCGATGCTCGACCGTACCCGCCCGCGGGTGGCCGACTGGGACGCGGCGTGGCAGGCTTATCAGGCCGACCAACCCGATAAGGCGCAAACCCTGGAGCGGATGCGTTCTGGCAAGCTGCCCGATGGCTGGGACGCCGATATTCCGGTCTTCCCAGCCGACGCCAAGGGCATGGCTTCGCGCAACGCAGGCGGTGACGTGCTCAATGCGGTGGCGGCGCGCATTCCCGCCCTGATCGGCGGCGCAGCCGATCTGGCCCCGTCCACCAAGACCCACCTGAAATATGACGGGGCGGGCACGATGGAAGCCGCCACGCCCGGCGGCAGCAATATGCATTTTGGCATTCGTGAGCACGCGATGGGGGCCATCGCCAATGGCATGGCGCTCTGTTATCTGCGCCCGTTCACCGCCACGTTTTTAGTGTTCAGCGACTATATGCGCCCGCCGATCCGGCTGGCCGCCATCATGGAACTGCCGGTCGTCTTTGTCTTCACGCATGACTCCATCGGGGTCGGCGAAGACGGCCCCACCCATCAGCCGGTCGAGCATCTGGCGGCCTTGCGCGCCATTCCCGGCCTGAATGTGATCCGTCCCGGCGACGCCAATGAAGCCGCCGAGGCATGGCGCATGGCGCTGGAGCAGAGCAACCGGCCAAGCTGCCTGATCTTTTCGCGCCAGAACCTGCCGACCATCGACCGCACGCAATATGCCCCGGCTTCGGGTGCGCGTAAGGGTGCCTACATCTTGGGCGGCTCTGACGATCCCGACCTGATCCTGATGGCCACGGGCAGCGAGGTGTCGCTGGCCATTGCTGCCCATGAACAACTGACGGCTGAAGGCCTTCGCTCGCGCGTCGTTTCCATGCCGTCCTGGTCGGTGTTCGAGGCGCAAAGTCCCGATTACCGCGAACAGGTTCTGCCGCGCAAGGTCAGGGCGCGGCTGGCCATCGAGCAGGCGGGCAGTCTGGGCTGGGATCGCTATGTCGGGATGGATGGCGACACCGTTACCATGAGCACATTCGGCGCTTCGGCGCCGCTGGCCAGACTTCAGACGAAGTTTGGTTTTACGGTCGATCATGTCTGCGCGGCGGCGCGCGATATGATGGCCAGAATACAACCCAAGTTGGAGATATAAAATGACCAGCCGATTGCAACATCTGTCCGATGCCGGTCAGGCCGTCTGGCTCGATTTTCTGGATCGCGGCTTTCTGAAAAGCGGCGGCTTTCAAAAGCTGATCGATGAGGATGGCCTGTCGGGCGTGACCTCCAATCCGTCGATCTTTGAAAAAGCGATGGGTCACGGTCATAATTATGACGAGGCCTTTGATGCGCTGGCGCGTGACAGAGGTCTGAAAACCATCGATATTTATGAGCATCTCGCCATTGTGGACATCCAGACCGCCGCCGATATGCTGCGGCCTGTCTATAACCGCCTGAAAGGGCTGGATGGCTATGTCAGCCTGGAGGTGTCGCCCTATCTGGCCCACGATACCGAAGGCACCATCACCGAGGCGCGCCGCCTGTGGGCGGCGGTCAACCGTCCGAACCTGATGATCAAGGTGCCGGGCACCGAGGCGGGCGTTCCGGCGATCCAAAGCCTGATCGCCGATGGCATCAATGTCAATGTGACGCTTTTGTTCAGCCTTGCCGCCTATCAGGCGGTGGCCGAAGCCTTTCTGGCCGGTCTGGAGGCGCGCGTCGCCAAGGGCCAGGGCGTCAGCCGCATCGCCAGCGTGGCCAGCATGTTCGTCAGCCGCATCGACACGCAGATCGATGAAAAGATTGCCGCAATGGATAATCCCGAAGCCAAAGCGCTGGCGGGCAAGGTGGCCATCGCCAATGCCAAACTGGCCTATGCCCATTACCAGACCCTGATCGCTTCGGATCGCTGGCATGAGCTGGCGGCCAAAAACGCCATGCCGCAGCGCCTGCTCTGGGCCTCGACGGGCACGAAAAATCCCGATTACAGCGATGTTCTGTATGTCGATCAGCTCATCGGCCCCGATACGGTCAACACCATGCCGCAAAAGACGATGGACGCCTTCCGCGACCACGGCACGGTGGCCCAGACCCTGACGGCGAACATGGATGACGCCCGATCCGTGATCGATAAGGCGGCTAAGGCGGGCCTTGATCTCGATGGTGTGACGGCAAATCTGGTGACAGACGGCGTAAAAAGCTTTTCTGAGGCTTTCGATACCCTGCTCGGTGCGCTAAACGACAAACGCAAAGCGTATCTGAAGGGAAGTTCGGCAGCATGAAACTGGGTGTGATCGGCCTCGGCCGCATGGGGGGCAATATTGTGCGCCGCCTGATGAAGGATGGCCATGAGGTCGTGGTGTTTGACCGTGACGCAGGCGCGGTCAGCGAACTGGCGGGCGAGGGGGCCATCGCCGCTGACAGTCTGGAGGACATGCACACCAAGCTGGCCTCTCCGGCGATTTTCTGGTCGATGCTGCCCGCCGGTGCGCCGACGGAAGAGACGATAGAGACGCTGGCCGCCCTGTCCAAAGCCGGCGACATCATCATCGATGGCGGCAACAGCTTCTACAAGGACGATATTCGCCGCGCCAAAGTCTTACGTGAAAAGGGCATTGAATATGTCGATGTCGGCACGTCGGGCGGTGTCTGGGGGCTGGAGCGCGGCTATTGCATGATGATTGGCGGCGAGGATGTGATTGTGCGCCATCTCGATCCGATTTTCAAAACTCTGGCACCGGGCATCGGCACGATCCCGCGCACCGAGGGCCGTCAGGCCGAGGATCACCGCGCCGAACAGGGCTATATTCACGCAGGCCCGGCGGGCGCGGGCCATTTCGTCAAGATGGTGCATAATGGTATCGAATACGGCCTGATGCAGGCCTATGCCGAGGGTTTTGACATCCTCAAGGGCAAGAAATCCGACAAGCTGCCCGAAGACGAGCGCTTCGACATCAACCTGACCGACGTGGCCGAGGTGTGGCGGCGCGGCAGCGTGATCAGCTCGTGGCTGCTCGACTTAAGCGCCAGCGCCCTCGCCAAAGATCAGGCGCTCGACGCCTATAGCGGCCACGTGTCCGACAGCGGCGAGGGCCGCTGGACAATCGATGCGGCGATGGAAGAGGCCGTACCCGCCTATGTCCTGTCGTCGGCCCTGTATGCCCGCTATCGCTCGCGCGTCGAATCGACCTTCGGCGACAAGCTGTTATCGGCCATGCGTTACGGCTTCGGCGGTCATGTCGAGATGCCGCAATGATAGGCTCTGTGTTCGCCCGCGCGGGTTTACGGCCAGCGCAGGCGGACACAGTATATATCAGAACACCAGTTGCAGGCGCGTATGGGCGGCCAGGTCACCGGCGCGCACCTCGCCATTGGGCGCCAGAGCGACCGCCGCGTCGATCTTAAGCGCCACATGGCTGATCAGGCGGATATTGGCACCTGCGCCCAGCGAGGCCAGATCGGTATTGCTGCGGGCATAGTTATCACGCCCATGACCAAGATCGACGAAGCCATAGGGATCGATGCTGCCGCTGCCCCATGTCGCGCCCCGGATATGCAGTTCGTTGCGCACGATCAGGGCCGTATCGACAGCGCCATTATCGAGGCTGTAACCGCGCACAAGATAGCTGCCACCCAGACCCGCCTGATCGGTGCGCGGCAGGGCCACGGGTGTAAACTGGCCAAAAACCTGGGTTTGCAGGCTCAGCGCATCGCCCAGAGTCGTGACGCGGTCATAGCTGCCTGAAAGATAGCTGTAGGTCGCACCCGGCAGACGACCCTGCGAATAGAGATAGGCCTGTTCGGCGCTGTTGTCGGCGGTGACGCCGCCGGGGCTCATATGCAGGCTCAGATCCCAGTTGGCTGCGCCCGCTGCATCGCTGGCGGCGTGGTGCAGGCCGACAAAGACCTTGTAGGATTCGACCGAGACTTCGTAAACATTCGTGGCGTTGAAATAGGTCGTGCCGGTCTGGTGGCTGGCCTCGATGCCGAAGCGGGCGTCGGTAATCCCCTGATCGCCATACAGTTTCGACAGGGCCCAGCGATAACCGAGGCTGCCCTCGGTCGCCTTCAGCCCCACCATGAACGGATCATTGCTCTGGTAGGTTGTCACCGTGTCGGCCGAGGCTTCGATCAGGCCGCGCCGCCCGACGGGAATCGTGTAGTTCAGCGCCACGCTGCGATAATGCGGGTCTTTTTCTCCGGCCAGCGCATCGCGCGAGGCGGTGGCCTGCACCGACAAAACGCTGTCGCGGCCCAGAAGTCCGCCTGCCGCGCCACCGATGAAATAGCGGTCATAGCTGGTGGAAGGTGAGCCGTCATTGCTGTAGCCGCCATAGGCTTGCCACGGCTTCAACTGACGCACGCTGAGCAGCATGTCGCTCTCGCCCAGAGCCGCGCCCGGTGTGAAGGCAGCCTGTACCTGACGGAACGGATAGCGGTTCAGCCCGTCGAGATCGTAGGTCAGTTCGCGCGCATTGATGGCGTCGCCCGGTTGCAGGGCGATTTTCGAACGCACATAAGTAGCTGTTTTATCAGAAATTGTCTGACCGGGCGCGGCCTTGACCGACACATTACCCGCCGTAAACTCGATCACCCGCACCTGAAGGACGCCATGATCAATTTCCTGTTCCGGCGTCGAGAGCGACACGAACGGATAGTTCAGATCACGATAGTCCTGCGCGATGGCGGCCTCAATTTCGGCGATCAGCTTGCGCGACAGGGTCTGGCCGATAAAGGGCCGCAGGCGGGCGGCAATGTCGGCGCGCGCCGCATCATCTTGCAGGCGATAGACGTCACCGACCGAAACACCGGCGGCAGCGTCATTATGTGGCGCTTCGGCAGGGCCAAGCAGCACGATCGACGTCAGGGCCGGGCCGATGGGCGTGGCGTCCTGATCGCCGGGCACGGCATTGGGTGTGACCAGGCCCTTCGTCACGCCCTGAGGCACTTCGGGCAGGTGGCGCTCGATGGCCTGGGCGTGCGCCTGAGCCGGAATCTGGAGAGCCGCGAACAGCAGGGGGGACAGGCTGACGGCGGTCCGGCGGAGGTTTTTGATCAGGGACATTTAGTGACTCAGGAAACTGACATAGCTGGAAAAGGACTGGTTGCCCGGATAGGGCTGGCTCGAGCAGGCTTCGCCGCTGACACAGGTGCCGGACGAAGATGAACCGTGATCGGTCGTGGGCCCGCCGGCATGGTCGCTGCCGCCGCCCGAAGTGGAGCCCGAACCGCTGTCCCCGCCGGAAGGATTGTTCTGAGATGTGGTCGGCGGCGGGGGCGGGGGCGGGGGCGGCGCAACGATATTCTGCGCCGGATTGACGACCGGCTGGTTTTGCAGGGCCACCGGCGTAATGCTGAAGGTGGCACCCTTGAAAGTAACCTTGTAATTCGCTGAAGCCGCCAGCGAACCCTGACGAATGGCATAGCTGCCCGGATCCTCGCCCGTATCACGGTTGAGGCCGCCGGTCAGGGCATCGCCACCGACCAGATCGCCGAGGGTGATCTTCCAGGTCAGGGCCGGATCGACGGCACCGGCAAACTTGCTGATAGTGTCCGCCGTTACGCTAAGCGCGCGCGGATCGATGGTGCCGATGGCCGCCGAAGCGCTGCTATTGACCGTGTAATTACCCGCATCCGCACCGGAAAGCGCCAGACCGGACACGCGGACCGTCTTGCCGGTTCCGACATTCTGGTCAGCATAGGTACCCGCCACCGGATCATTGAGGGCGGCATCATCACCGGAGATGACACCCGACACAATGTAGTTGGCGTCGGTCAGTTGGGCGTCCGTGGTTGCATCATAGGTCTTGGTCACGGTGCCGGTCAGGCTGGCCGTCAGGGCCGCCTTGCTGATCGTGCCCGAAGCCGTGGTGGTGCTGACGGTATAGTTGCCGCCGCTGTTGCCGTCATTGATCGTGTAACCCCCGACCGACAGGGTACGCGAACCAGCGTTCTTCGAGTCGAAGCTCTGCGTCGCACCCGTCACCGTGTCTGAGCCTTGCAGGCCGCTGACGCCAACAGTGCCGGTTGAGGCGGTGCTCGCATCATAGGTCTTGGAGTCCGTCACCGCCGCCAGAGTCAGGGCCGCCTTGCTGATCGTGCCCGCAGCCGTGGTGGTGCTGACGGTATAGTTGCCGCCGCTATTGCCGTCATTGATCGTGTAACCCCCGACCGACAGGGTGCGCGAACCGGCGTTTTTGCTGTCGAAGCTCTGCGCAGCGCCGCTCACCGTGTCCGAGCCTTGCAGGCCGCTGATCCCGACCGTGCCGGTTGAGGCTGTGTTCGCGTCATAGGTCTTGGAGTCCGTCACCGCCGCCAGAGTCAGGGCCGCCTTGTCGATCGTGCCCGCAGCCGTGGTGGTGCTGACGGTATAGTTGCCGCCGCTATTGCCATCGCTCAGCGTATAGCCGCTGTTCACCGACAGGGTACGCGAACCGGCGTTTTTGCTGTCGAAGCTCTGCGTCGCACCCGTCACCGTGTCTGAGCCTTGCAGACCGCTGACGCCGACCGTGCCGGTTGAGGCGGTGGTCGCATCATAGGTCTTGGAGTCCGTCACCGCCGCCAGAGTCAGGGCCGCCTTGCTGATCGTGCCCGAAGCCGTGGTGGTGCTGACGGTATAGTTGCCGCCGCTATTGCCGTCATTGATCGTGTAACCACCAACTGTCAGGGTGCGGCTGCCAGCATTCTTTGAGTCGAAGCTCTGCGTTGCGCCCGTCACCGTGTCTGAACCTTGCAGGCCGCTGACGCCAACAGTGCCGGTTGAGGCGGTGCTCGCATCATAGGTCTTGGAGTCCGTCACCGCCGCCAGCGTCAGGGCCGCCTTGCTGATCGTGCCCGAAGCCGTGGTGGTGCTGACGGTGTAGTTGCCGCCGCTATTGCCGTCATTGATCGTGTAACCACCAACTGTCAGGGTGCGACTGCCAGCATTCTTTGAGTCGAAGCTCTGCGTTGCGCCCGTCACCGTGTCTGAACCTTGCAGGCCGCTGACGCCAACAGTGCCGGTTGAGGCGGTGCTCGCATCATAGGTCTTGGAGTCCGTCACCGCCGCGAGCGTCAGGGCCGCCTTGTCGATCACGCCGACGCCACCCGATACCGAGGCCGTCGTCAGTTGGTAATTACCGGCGTCCGTGCCGGCAAGCGTCAGGCCGGACACGCTGACCGTCTTGCCGGTTCCGGCATTGCGGCTATCATAGCTGCCCGTGGCGTAGCCCGTCAGGCTGACATGATCGCCGTTGACGAAGCCAAGGCCGGAATAGTTATTGAGCGCCAGTGTGGCGGCGTCCGTGGCATCATAGGTCTTTTCAACCGTACCGGTCAGGCCGAGCGTCAGAACCATCGGCGTGATGGTGAGGGTGCCGGTTCCGTACTGGAAGCCGTAATTTTCGTCTGAGGTCAGCGTGCCGGAAGCGGTCAGATTGTAAGTGCCAACATCCTTGCCGCTGCTGGTCAGGCCGCTAACCGATCCGCCCAGCGTGTCGTTCAGCGCGTCGTCATCGCTGACATAACCGCCTATTCCGTAGCCGGTGGTCTGGACAGCGCCGGTATAGGCAAGGCTTTGCGAATTGGGCATGACCGACAGAACGGGCGCATAGCCGGTAACGAAGCGGTTGCCGCTGTTCGGCGTCGCGGCCAGGGTGCCTGCCGTAAAATCGAAGGCGTCATTATACCACGACTTGCCGACAAGCCCGCCGAAATCATTACTGGTGGCGCGCGCCGTGGCGTCGCCATGCGCCTGGGTGTAGATCAGCCAGTTGCCATTCGCCGCATTCAGCGCGTTTGCACCGGCCTGATTGATGAAGGCGCCGTCCGCCGCGATGGTGATGGCGTTGCCGGTGGCGGTGCTGCTGATCGAAGCGCCGTCGGCCATAGTAATGTCGCCGCCCGCCTGCAACAGAAGGCTGCCTAAGGGCGATGTCAGTGTGCCATCGACCGTAAAGTCCGCCGCCGCGACGATCTTTTCATTGATGGGGACATTGGCCAGGCTGCTCAGTGCGAGGTTGCCAAAGGTCGCCAAAGTGGACGCCGCCATAGCCGAGACGCTGGTATCATGCGTGTAGATGGCAAACTGACCGGATGTAACATCGAGATCGGTCACATCGCCCGTGTTGTTCAGGGTCGGGGCGTCGGTATAGGTCACGCCGCTGATGCCCGTATCACCGATCAGCGTCAGCGCGGCACCCAGCTTGCTCGACGCATCCGCCGTATTGGCCGGCACGAGAATGTAATAATAGCCGTTGGAGCCGCTGGTGGCCGAAGAACCGGTCAGCAGAGAGCCGCCCTGATAGACGCCGACCGAAGCGGCCTCGGCCCCGGAGCCATCGGCATGATAGGCATAGCCGCTGATCTTCTGATCGGGTGTGATAACACCGAAAGCGCTCAGATACGGATAGAGGCCGGACGCCGTGCCCCACACCGTGTTATCGAAACCGTCCGGTAAGGTGCAGGTATGCCGTGGTGACGCCCTGCGAACCGCCATTGCTGTCCGACATGCCGGTCGTTTCGGCGTCGTAATAACCATTGGTGATCGTTCCGCCAGCGATATAGCCGACCAGACCGCCCGCATACTGAGTGGACGTGGTGGGAAGCAACGTCACAAGGCCCGTCGCATAGGCGCTGTCGATAGCGGCGGCATTATAGCCGGCCAGACCGCCAGCATTATAGCCTGTTACAGCACCTGTCGCATACACATTGCTGACCGGGCCCGCGTTGTCGCCAATCAGACCCCCGGTATAACCCCAGTCATAGTTGTTACTGTCACCCACATCGCCGGAAACGTCACCGGTGGCATAGGATGCGTAAATCGTGGCGTAATTTATGCCGACAAGGCCACCGGCAGTACCCGGCGACGTGACGCTTGCCGTCGAATAACTGTTGCTGATGGTGCCGAAATTCTCGCCAGCCAGTCCGCCAGCGTAAGTGTCACCACCGAAGAAATCAGAATTCTGCCCCATAACGAAGGTGACAGAACCGGTCGTATAGACATGACTGATCAAGCCGCCGTTATAGCCCGCCAGCAGGCCAAGCTCACCGCATTCTATATCGCAAAAGCCGTTATCGCCAAGATCGAGCGTAAGGCTGGCATTGACCAGGCCCAGATCGCGCACCGTGCCGGTCATATAACCGAACAGGCCCATTTCGCCACCGTAGTAGTTATTGCTATTCGAAATGGTCAGATTCGAGATCGTATTGCCCAGCCCGGCCAGTGTGCCGGTCAGGTTGAAAAGCACATAATCATTATAGGTTGTGCCGGTGGCGTCGATCGGTTGGGCGATGGCGTAATAGCCTGTGCCGTCCTGCGAGGCCAGATCGCTCAGGCTGTACAACAGAGTATAGGGGTTGTTATTGATGGTCAGGCTGCCACCGGTGCCGGTGTACTGGATCGATTTGCCTGTGGCGAGCTGTAATCGCCGCCCGTGCCGCCGTCATTGGTGATCAGGTTGAGGCCACCTGCGCCCGACAGCGTGATATTGGCATTGATATTGACGCCATGCCAGGCATCGAGCGTCAGGGTGTGCGCCGATGACCAGCTCAGATCGGAAGCAATCGTGATGTCACCTTCGCCAACGCTCTGCACGCCCGCGCCCGAAGTGGTGGTGTCGCTGGTTTGCAGCGTCACGTCATTATTTGCCAGCGCCGAAGCGATGGTGGAGGCCGCTGCAGAACCGACCGTCAAATCGTAGGGATCGATCAGCCATTGGCCTGACTGGCCCGAAGACGAGGCATTGATGACTGCGCCATCAAAATTCACCGTATGGCCGGAGGTTTCGATGAGCCCGCCTGCTGTGCCACCCGTGGCCAGCGCCGTCCCGGCAAAGGTCAGGCTGCCCGATGTCATATCGGCAATCGCGTCGATATGACCGCCGCTGCCGTTCGCTGCCGTGGCTGAGGCGTCAAGCGTGGCGTCCGCCGCCACATCGACCGTCTGGCCGGTCACCGAGATCGCGCCGCCATTGCCCATAGCGTCCGAAGCCGCAATCGTGCTGCCCGAAACCTTGACCGCACCCGTGCCCGCCGTCAGGAACACCTTGCCGTCCGTGGCTGTGACACCCGTGGCACGGATCACGCCTGCGGTATTGCCGGCCAGCGCATAGATATTGCCGCCCTCGGCGCGCAGTTCGGCCGAAGCCACCTTGATGGCCCCATCATTGGTGAGCGATGTATCGGCCCCGCCGGTCACCACCAGAAACTTGCCGTCATTGAGGGCCGTATCGCGCAGGATGATGTTGCGGCCCGCAATCAGGCCCGCCGTGCCGCCCGCCGCATCAATCGTGCCGCTGTTCTGCACATTGACGGCCATCAGGGCCACGTCGCCGCCTAAGGCACCGATCTTGCCGAGATTGACCACCGAGGCCAGCGACGACCCCTTGAAGGTCAGGTCGCCGCCGCCGAGGAAGTTTTCGTTGGAAAGATCGAGCGCCGAGGCCACGAAATCGCCGCCCACCTGCACCACGCCGCTCCTGCCGATGATCACGCCATTGGGGTTGATCAGATAGACCGAGCCGGTGGCGTTCAGCAGGCCATCAATGCTGGACAGGCTCTGGCCGGTGACGCGGTTCAGCGTGGCGCCGGAGCCGTTATGAATATCGACCTCGCCGCCCTGACCGATGGAAAAATCCGTCCAGTTGATGATCGCCTTATCCGAGGACTGGCTGATCACCGTCTTGCCGCCCGACGTGCTGATCGCGGCCTGCCCGACCACGACCTGTCCGCCCGAGGGCAGGGCCGGTGCCGCCATAGCCTGACCGGTCATGATCTGCGCGGCCAGCGCCACGCTACCCACCAATATGCTGGTGGCCATTAATTTGCTGCGGATGCGGGGACTGCTTTTGTGCGGGGCGGGGGAAATCTGAAAGCCAACCATAATCATGTCTCGCACTGCAAGCCTTTTGCTCGATACGGGACACGCTAGGACGGGATTGGTTAATTTTCCTTACGGGGGCTATGTTTTTCCAAGGAAAGACTGGCCTGGCGCGTTGCAAAAACGGCAAAGCCATACCCACAATATCCGTTTTTATAAGAGACGCTTGCGGCAAATATAGCTCAGCGGGCAGGGGACAATTCCATGCGCCACGCAATCTGCCGCGTGTCAGAGAGCCCCTTCGTCGGTCGTCAGAGACGTGAGAAGCGCGTCCAGTTGTGTGAACTGTTCTTCAAAGCCGCTGGTGCTTTGCGAAGCGATGGCGTCGTCGAGCGCCTGTTTCGACGGATAGAGGTCGGACAAAACAACCAGGGTTTCGCCGCCGCGTTCCTCGAAGGTCACCGTGGTGACGGCCCCGTCCTCGTCGCCTTCCTCATTCGTCCAGACCATGCGCGACGGTGGCGTCACTTCGATATAGCGGCCGAAAAAGGTCATGGTGCGGTCAGAGCCGGAAAGGCCGAATTCAAGACGGTAGCCGCCGCCGGTCCGAATATCCATTTCGCAGGCAATAAGCGATATGCCGGATGATTTCGGCACCCACCAGCGCGTGAACAGTTCGGGCGTGCTCCACGCCTTGAACACGATATGCGCCGGGCAGGTAAAGGTGCGCGTCACGACGAGTTCGCGCTCGGATGTGCGTTCCACCGTCGTGCGGCGGGCAGGGGCTTCAGCCATGAGTCTTCTCCTTTTGTTGCAAGTCTTCGACAATCTCATCCAGTGCGTCGAAACGCATGTCCCACAGGCGGCGGTAACGCGCGATCCAGTCCGCCTCTTCGTTCAGTTTGCGCAGGCCGAGCTTACAGGTGCGCACCCGCCCGACCTTTTGCGTGGTCACCAGCCCGGCCTGCTCCAGCACGCCGATATGCTTCTTCATGCCCGTCAGGGTCATGTGAAACCGCCCGGCAAGATCGCTGATCGAAGCCTCGCTGTGTCCGAGATGCTCCAGAACACCGCGCCGGGTCGAATCCGAAAGCGCGGCGAAGGTGGTGTCGAGCTGGGCTATATACTGAACCATTTGGTTCAGTATATAGCCCAGCTATCAGCGCCATGCAAGGAGAATATTATGGCGGATGCCGGAGGCTTCACGGGCGGCGCGGCGCGGCGGATAGGTATCTTTTTCAGCGTATGGCTGAATCTCGATCCATCGCGGTTTTGCGAGGAAAAGGAATTTTTCGCCTAAGAAAGCTTATGGGAAATATGCACAAGAATATCAATATGTTATACGATTTTCCTCAGGCGATTACAGTGCCATGATCTGGCGCGTCTGTTCCGGGATCAGCCTGCCACCATCAGTCGGCAGGTCGCGCCCTGAAGCAGAGCCATGCGTGACGCCTTGACAGCTCCATATATATCAACTAAGCATGATATATGGATAAGAACAAAGCCCTGACCGCCTTCGATGCCCTGAGCCAGACAACGCGGCTCGACGCCCTGCGCCTGCTGGTTCAGGCAGGCCCCGGCGGCCTGCCCGCCGGTGAGATCGGCGAGCGTCTGGCGGTTCGGCAAAACACCATGTCGGTCAATCTCAAAATTCTCGCCCAGGCGGGGCTGGTGACGTCGAGCCGCGATGGCCGCGTCATCCGCTACACCGCCGATTACAGCGCCCTGCAAGGACTGGTGCTGTACCTGATGCAGGACTGCTGCGGTGGCCGTGCTGATCTTTGCCGTCCGATCCTCGATCAGATGGTCTGCGATTGCTAAAAACGGACATTCTCATGCAAGACAAAATCTACAATGTGCTTTTCATATGCACGGGCAATTCGGCGCGTTCAATCCTGGCCGAAGCCATCCTGAATCATAAGGGTCAGGGGCGCTTTCGCGGCTATTCCGCCGGCTCCTTTCCGAAGGGCACCGTCAATCCCCACGCCCTGACCTTTTTGCGCGATCTGAACATCGCTACCGATGGCCTGCGCTCGAAAAGCTGGGATGAGTTTACGCTGCCCGATGCGCCGAAGCTCGATTTCATTTTCACGGTTTGCGACAATGCGGCGGGTGAAGTCTGCCCGGTCTGGCCGGGCCAGCCTGTCACCGCGCACTGGGGATTGCCTGATCCCGCAGCGGTCACGGGCGCGGATGCGGAAATCCGGTTTGCTTTCGCCGATGCCTTCCGCGTTTTGACCAATCGCATCAACGCCCTCATGAACCTGCCGCTGGGGCGGCTTGACCGGTTGTCCTTACAGACCACCCTCAAAGACATCGGCCGGATCGGAGACTGAACGCATGGGACGTTTTGAACGCTATCTGACGATCTGGGTCGGGCTGGCCATTCTGGGCGGGGTCGGGCTGGGCTATGTCCTGCCGTCGCTGTTTCAGACCATTGCCGGACTGGAATATGCCCATGTCAATTTCGTGGTGGCCGCCCTGATCTGGGTGATGATCTATCCGATGATGGTCAGTGTCGATTTTTCGACGCTCGGCCATGTGGCGCAGCGGCCCAAAGGTCTGATCATCACCCTGCTTATCAACTGGCTCGTCAAGCCGTTCAGCATGGCGGCTCTGGGTGTGGTCTTCCTGAACTATGTCTTTTCGCCCTTCATTCCCGCCGCTGACGCCCGCCAGTATGTGGCCGGTCTGATCCTGCTGGGCGCGGCCCCCTGCACGGCGATGGTGTTCGTCTGGTCGCGGCTGGTGAAGGGCGACGCCAACTATACGCTGGTGCAGGTGTCGCTGAACGATCTGGTGATGATCGCGGCCTATGCGCCGATCGTGGCCCTGCTGCTCGGCGTCACCCACGTCACCGTGCCGTGGCAGACCCTGATCCTGTCGGTATTGCTCTATGTCGTCATGCCGATCATCGCCGGTTACGCCACGCGCAAGGCCCTGTCAGGCGGGGCGCTGACGGCGCTGCTCGACCATCTGAAGCCGTGGTCGATCATCGGCCTGCTGGCCACGGTCGTGCTGTTGTTCGGCTTTCAGGCACCGGTGCTGATCGCCAAGCCCCTGGTCATCGCCATGATCGCCGTGCCGATCCTGGTGCAGAGCCTGCTGATGTTCTTCCTGACCTTCGCCGGGATGCGCCGCGCCTGCGTGCCGCACAATGTCTGCGCTCCGGCGGCGCTGATTGGCGCGTCCAACTTCTTCGAACTGGCTGTCGCCGTCGCTATCAGCCTGTTCGGCCTGCATTCCGGCGCGGCGCTGGCCACCGTGGTCGGCGTGCTGGTCGAGGTGCCGGTCATGCTGTGGCTGGTCGGCGTCGCCAATCGAAAAACCTATGAACTCCCGCCCAAAAAGGCTTCGTCATGACCCCGATCATCTATCACAATCCCGATTGCGGCACGTCGCGCAATGTCCTGGCCGTCATCGAAGCGGCGGGTTACCAACCGCAGATCATCGACTATCTGCAAACCGGCTGGACGCGCGAAGTCTTGCAAAACCTGCTGGACGCTGCCGGCCTGACGCCGCGCCAGGCGTTGCGCGAAACCAAATCACCCGCCAAGGACATGGGCCTGCTGGCAGACGGCGTCAGCGATGAGGCCATTTTCACAGCCATGCTGGAAACGCCGATCCTCGTCAACCGCCCCTTCGTCGTGACGGACAAGGGTGTCAGGCTGTGCCGTCCCAGCGAGGTCGTGCTCGACCTGCTCGATACATGGCCGCAGGGGCCCTTCGCCAAGGAAGATGGCAGCCTGATGATCGACGCGGATGGCAATCGTGTCTGACGCCACCGGCCCAAGCGGGTGAAATGCCGGACAAGTGTCAGGTCTTTTTGTGGTGCATGTGCCGATCCCGCCATCCAGTTCGACCCAGGTTCTGACCGTGGGAAAACCGCGCGAAACTTGCCTTCGTGGCGGACTCATAAAATTCATGTCCCCAAATTCATGTCCCCGTATGGCCCAGGGGAATAACGGTGATGCTTTCCAGCGTGATCAGGCCGCTTTTGAGCGTGCTTTTCAGCACCTCGGCGAAGGCGAGGATACGGTCTTCCACATCAATCAGTTCCACCACCATCGGCAGATCGGTGGACAGGCGCAGGATGGTGGCGTTATGGACATGGCTGGAATGGCCGTAGCCCATCGGACTGCGCAGCACCGTGGCCCCGGCAATGCCGTGGTCGCGCGCCTGGAGCACAATCCACTCGAAGACGGGCTTGCCCTCGATACTGTCGCGTTCGCCGATAAAAACGCGCATCCGTGAAGCGGGGCCGGACAGGCCGGATGAAGATGTGTCGCTCATAATCTGACGCTTTCTATTTGATTGATGAAGGCCGCCGCCAGATAACCGAGCCAGGCACCGATCAGGCACAGGGCGAAGGACAGGAGGCTGTTCAGACCCGCCGCCGCGAATTCGCCGTTGCGTGCCAGATTCAGGGTTTGCAGACTGAAGGACGAAAAGGTGGTATAGCCGCCGCATACGCCGATCATGACGAAGGTGCGCACATCGGACGACACGATGGCGCGCCCGTCGGGCCCGGTCAGGGTGGCGAAGAAGCTGATGAAGATCGAGCCGGTGACGTTGATGATCAGCGTCCCCCACGGGAAGGTTTCGCCCCACGCGGTAGCCGCCACCCCCGACAGCCAATATCTCAGCATGGCGCCTGCCGCGCCGCCCAGGGCAACCCAAAGATAAGCCAGCATTCACATGTGTCTCCTGATGGTATGAGAAAGAACATCCGGGCCGTGACCTCTCGCGGCCCGGATGCGAACGACTCAAAGGTCATTGTCGGCATCGAAACCGGCAATGCGCAGTTCGACGTCCGGCAGGATCAGCTTCAGGCCGCCGTAGCGCGCGTGGCTGAGGGCCTTGAGCAGCGACGTGTACGCGGGCTTCAGATGCGGAAAATCGGGTATTTTGCGCCACGACCCTTGCGCCTCGCCAATGGCGTTCTGCGTGATGACTTCGACCTGGCCCATCAGAGAGCCCTCCCTTGATCTTGCGGTCTGGTGACCGGCTCAGGCGCCAGGGAGATAAAAAAATACTCCCGTAGCGCGGTTTGCGCATACAGGAGTCATCAGCCGGTCGGGCGGTTAAAGGGAAACTCCATTCCCTGTAAGGATGAGGTTAGCACCGCTGAAATTTCCGTCAACAGGGATTTACGGAAATTCGGCCCGGAAAAATAAGAAATTCATGCGGATGTGCGCCCCTAGAGCAACGAGCGTTTAATTTGACTTACAAATTGAATGCGAGATGCGGAAAAACGTAAAATGTAGAGCGGGTTGCATTCCTTTGACCGATTCAATCAGAATGCAAACCGCTCTAACCCCCGTTTGGGATGCGGTGTCTTTCAACCGTCTTAATCGTCTCTGTCCTGCCCATTGTCCCTCAAAGGGTTCCGGTCGGCCCATCTTGGTATTATGCCCAAGAGGCCGCGAACCGCTTTGTCAGAATGACATTTTTGTCGCACCGCAATAATTCGTCGTTTTACGTGGACTTTGCGCGGTTGACGAAATAAAAAAACGTCTTTATTGCGTCTGCGAAGGGCAATGGATTTCTGCCTGGACGGGCCCCGGCCCGAACCGAACCGCTCTTGAGATGAGCTGATGATTCCTGCTTTGTTGCGTTTTTGCAAAAGGTAGGATTGTGTCTGTTCAAACGTCTGATTCCGAAAACCGGTCGGCTTTTTCGTCCCTTATTCCCCCTTCCCGTCTTTATTCTTCACGTCTGGGCTTTCTCGTCAGCCTGATACGCTGGACCTTGCTGCTTGTGCCGATGGCAGTCGTGGTCGGCACGGCCTGCGCCCTGTTCCTGTGGTCGCTCGACCGGGCCACCGACCTGCGCTACGCCCATCCGTGGCTCCTGTACCTGCTGCCTGTCGGCGGTTTCCTGATCGGCCTTGTCTATCTGTGGAAAGGCAAGCCCGCCGAAGGTGGCAATAATCTGATCGTCGAGCAGATTCACGAACCGGGCGGCGGCGTGCCTTTGCGCATGGCCCCGTTCGTGCTGGTCGCCACCGTCCTGACCCACCTGTTCGGCGGCTCGGCCGGGCGCGAAGGCACTGCCGTTCAGATGGGCGGCAGTCTGGCCAGCGGTGTTGGCAAGCTGTTCAAACTCGATCCCGACGATGTGCGCATCATCCTGATGGCCGGGATTGCCGCCGGTTTCGGCGCGGTGTTCGGCACACCTTTGGCCGGAGCCGTGTTTGCGCTGGAGGTGCTGACCGTGGGCCGCGTGCAATATGCAGCCCTGGTGCCCTGCCTCGCCGCCTCGCTGGTGGCCGATTACACCTGCCGCACCTGGGGCATCCACCATGTCCAGTATAATATTGCCTATCTGGCAGGCCTCAATCATGTCGAATTCGATCCGGTCATGCTGGCCAAGGTAGCGGTGGCCGCTGTTGCCTTCGGCCTGATCAGCCGCGTCTTTGCCGAGGCGATTCACACTCTGGGCGGCTTTCTGAAAAAGCATGTCGGCTTTGCGCCGCTGCGCCCGCTGATCGGCGGCGTGGCGGTGATCGCCCTGGTGTGGATCTTCGGCACGCGCGACTATCTCGGCCTCGGCGTCACCTCACCCGATCCGCACGGTGTTTCGATCGTCACCCTGTTCGGGCCCGACATCCATCCCTGGGCCTGGGCGCTGAAGCTCCTGTTCACCGTCGTCACCCTGAGCGCCGGCTTTAAGGGCGGCGAGGTCACGCCTTTGTTCTTCATCGGCGCGGCGCTCGGCAATGCACTGGCCCCCATTCTCGGCGTGCCGGTCGATCTGCTGGCGGGGTTGGGCTTCGTGGCGGTTTTTGCCGGTGCCGCCAATACGCCTTTGGCCTGCACCCTGATGGGTATCGAACTGTTCGGCTCGACCCACGGCGTCTATATCGCCGTCGCCTGCTGCGTCGCCTATCTGTGCAGCGGCCATTCCGGCATCTATCTGTCGCAGCGCATCGGCGTGCCCAAGACGCAAGGCGGCCTGCTGTCGCCGGACACGACGCTGCGCGATGCGCGTATCTTGCGTCCGGCCTCGGTTCTGGCCGTCATCAGCTCCGCCATCGGCGAAAAAATCTCGCCTTACAACAACCTGAAGTCAAAGAAAGAGTCCGCGTTCATGTCCCATCCGCATCCCGTCACCAGCCGCGACATCGGCATGGTCCGCATCTATCTGAAACCCAATGACCGTTCGCCTGAAGCTACAAAATCGTTCTGGAATGCCAGGCCGCTCTATCGTGAGCTGATCCACGCCGCCAGGGCTGACGGCATCATGAACGCCACCGCCCATCACACGCATTTTGGCTATTCCAATCATGGGGCCGTCCATCAGGACGGCGCGGAAGTGTCGAACCCGGAACTGACCATGTATGTCGAGCTGATCTGCGCCCGCCCGAAGCTGGAACAGTTTTGTGCAAAACACGCTGCGCTTCTGGCCAAAAAGGTGATCATCTACAAGCATCTCGAACACTGGACGCTCATGCCGCACATTGTCGCGCCCGGCAATGACGAGGATGTGGCCGAGGCGACCGCCAGTCTCGCCTGAGGCCCGCAGACAGCCTCGCCGCAGACACTGGACGAAACGCATAATCGCGGCCATGATGGCCCGATCATGACGTGGCTTTGAGCGAGCGAGGTGGGCATGGCCGACATCATCATCGCAGGCGCCGGCCCGACCGGGCTGGTTCTGGCCTGTAGTCTGGCGCGGCAGGGCATCGCCTTTCGTCTTGTTGACCGGGCTCCGGGGCCGGGCACCCAGTCGCGCGCGATGGTGGTTCAGGCCCGCACCCTCGAATTCTACCGACAGCTCGGCTTCGCCCAGTCCGTCGTCGATGCCGGTGTGCGGATCGAACACGTACATGTGCGCGAAAGCACCGGCAAGGCGGGTCACGCGCCCCGAAACCATGAGGTTCTGTCGCTGGCCCTGGGCGATATGGGGGGCGAACTCAGCCCCTACCCCTTTGTGCTGGCCTATCCGCAGGACGACCATGAACGCCTGCTGGTGGCGCGCCTGCAAGAGCTGGGCGGGGTGATCGAGTGGAATACCGAGGTGACAGGCTTTACGCAGGATGACGCAGGCGTCAGCGTTACGCTCAGCCGCAACGGTGCGACCGAAGAGACGCGGGCCGCCTATCTGTGCGGCTGCGATGGTGCCCATAGCGCCGTGCGCCGGTCGCTGAACATGGATTTCCCCGGCGGCACCTATGATCAGCGCTTTTTCGTCGCCGATGTGCACGTCAAGGGCGGCTTTCGCCGCGATATGTTCATGAGCCTTGGCGAAAACATGCTGGCTCTGCTGCTGCCCGTGCGTTCATCGGGGATGCAGCGCCTGATCGGTCTGGTGCCGCCCGATCTCGCCGGTCGTGACGCGCCCGGCTGGCAGGACATCCGGCCCCACATCGAACCGCTTCTCGGTGTCACGGTTGAAGAGCTGAACTGGTTTTCGATCTACCGCGTGCATCATCGCGTGGCGCGGCATTTTCGGGCCGGACGCGCCTTTCTGCTGGGCGATGCGGCGCATGTTCATTCGCCGGTGGCGGGTCAGGGCATGAATACCGGTATCGGCGACGCGATCAATCTGGGCTGGAAACTGGCTATGGTGACGCGGGGCCGCGCAGGCGATGCCCTGCTCGAATCCTACGAGGCGGAACGCATCGGTTTTGCCCGCAAGCTCGTGGCCACGACCGACCGCGTCTTTACACCGATGATCGCCCAGGGTCTGGGCGGCCAGTTGGTGCGGCGAGGTGCGGCGCCTCTGTTCACCAACCTGTTGACGCGCTTCAGCGCCGGTCGCCACGCCGCCTTTCGCCTGCTGTCGCAGATCGGTCTGCACTATGCCGACAGCCCGCTCAGTGCAGGCAGGGCCGGCCGCATCCGTGGCGGCGACCGCCTGCCCTGGCTGGCGGATCAGGATAATTTTGCGCCGCTTGGCGCCCTTGACTGGCAGGTGCATGTCTATGGTGCGGCTGATGCGGCCTTCACGGAAGCCTGCCGCGCTCTCGGCCTCGATGTTCATCGATTTAGCTGGAACGCGGCGGCGCAAGCGCAAGGTCTGGCGCGCGACGCCGCCTATCTTATCCGCCCGGACGGCTATGTCGGCCTGGCGCAAGACACGCCGGATGCAGCGGCTGTCAGCGTGTATATGCGCCAACTGGCGTCGTCGCGGTTATGGCGAACCCATTCTTCATCAAAGCAGCTTTTTTAGAGCGGTGCGGTTCTACATCACCCTATCAACCGGTTTTCGCATTTCATTTTTACACCCCCGGTTTTACGCCATTATCATCCCCTTTACCCGCCGCCGGAGGTTTACATGGACAACGTGACCGACACGCCGCACGATCCCGATGAAGACCATTCCGTCCATTATGATGGCCCGGCGGGTGGCTGGGGTTCGGTGCGCGGTATGCTCAGCCTCTATGGCAAGGCATGGAGCAATCCCGACACGCTGAAGCTGCTGGCGACACAGAACAAGCCGAAAGGCTTCATGTGCAGTTCGTGCGCCTGGGCCAAGCCCGCCAAGCCGAATGTCTTCGAATTTTGTGAAAACGGCGCGAAAGCGACCCTATGGGAAGTGACCAGCGAGCGCTGCGGCCCGGACTTCTGGAACGATCACACGGTCACGCAATTGCGCGACTGGAAGGATCACGATCTGGAAATGACCGGCCGCCTGACCCAGCCCTTACGCTATAATGGCGAAACCGACCGCTATGAGGCGGTAAGCTGGGACGCGGCCTTTGCTGAAATCGGCGCGACCCTGAACCGGCTCGATCCAAAGAAAGTCGTCTTCTATGCCTCAGGCCACGCCGCGCTGGAGCCGTCTTATCTCTATGCCCTGCTGGCGCGGCTCTATGGCACCAATAACCTGCCGCAAAGCTCAAATATGTGCCACGAAACCACGTCTGTGGGCCTGAAAAAGGTCATCGGCTCGCCGGTCGGCACGGTCAACTGGGACGATCTGGCCATGACCGAGGCCTTCTTCTTTTTCGGCCAGAATACCGGCCAGAACAGCCCGCGCTTCCTGCATCCGTTGCAGGAGGCCAAGAAGCGCGGCGCGAAGATCGTCACCTTCAATCCGGTGCGCGAAAAGGGTCTGGTCGCATTCACCAATCCGCAAAACCCGGTGCAGATGGTGACCGGCGAAGCGACACAGATGTCTGACCTCTATCTTCAGGTCAAGGCGGGCGGCGATATTGCCGCCATAATGGGCCTATGCAAGGTGGTGCTGGAAGCCGATGACGCGGCGAAAGCCGCCGGCAAGGCGCGCATCCTCGACACCGGCTTTATCGACCAGCACACGATGGGCGCGGAAGAGTTCATCCTCAAGGCGCGCCTCACCCCGTGGGCCGACATCGAGCGCGAAAGCGGCCTTGGCGAAGCCGATCTGCGCCGCGCGGGTGACATCTATGTGGCGGCAAAAAAGGTCATTGCCGTCTATGGCATGGGCCTGACCCAGCAGGTGCATGGCTCGGATAATCTGGGGATGCTGGTCAATCTGATGCTGTTGTGCGGCCATATCGGCGTGCCCGGATCGGGCATGTGCCCGGTGCGCGGCCATTCCAATGTGCAGGGCCAGCGCACGGTCGGTATTGCTGAAAAAACCAGGCTGGTGCCGATGGATAGGCTGAAAGCCCTGTTCGACTTCGATCCGCCCACCGAGGACGGCATGAACATCACCGAGGTGCTGGAGGCCTTGTTCAAGGATGAGGTGCAGGCCACGCTCTGCCTCGGCGGCAATCTGCTGCGCGCCACGCCCGATCAGGGGCGCATGGAAGCGCACTGGCCGAAACAGGCACTGACGGTCGTCATTTCCACCAAGCTCAATCGCAGCCATCTCTTTCCCGGCAAGGCCAGCTTCATCCTACCCTGCCTGGGCCGCACCGAAACCGATGTGCAGCAGAATAACCGGCAAATCTGCTCGATTGAGGACAGCTTTTCCAACATCACCGCCTCGACCGGCAATGCTCGCCCGCCTTCCGAACATTTGCGCAGCGAACTGGCCATTATCGCCGGTATCGCCAAGGCCACGCTGCCCGCCAATCCCAAGGTCACATGGGACGACTGGACGAACGATTACGGTCTGGTGCGCGACCTGATCGAACTGACCTATCCGGAGGATTTCCGCGACTACAATAAGCGCCTGTTGACACCGGGCGGCTTTTTCCGTGGCAATTTCGCCCGCGAACGCATCTGGAAGACCGAAACCGGCAAGGCGATGTTCACCGTGCCGGGACAACTTCACGCCAATGGCTTTGAAGACGCGCCGGGCCGTTTCCGGCTGGTGACCCTGCGCTCCAACGACCAGTTCAACACCACCATCTACGGCTATTCCGACCGGATGCGCGGCATCGAGGGCACGCGCGACGTGCTGATGATCAGCCGTGAGGAGATGCAGGCGGCAGGTCTGGCCGAAGGCGACCGGGTCAGGCTGGTCACTGACATTGATGACGGCCATGAACGCTCGCTCGGCGGGCTGAAAGTGGTGCCGTTTGATCTGCCGCGCAATACGGTGGCAGCCTATTATCCCGAAGCCAATGTGCTGGTGCCGGTCAGCCACCACGACAAACTGTCGAAAACCCCGGCCAGCAAATCGGTGCCGGTGCGTATCGAGCGCGAAACGGCGCAAGGCCTCGCGGCGGCGGAATAATTACACGCCGATACGCTGCGGATGGGTGAAGACCTCAAAGCCATCGGCGCGCGCCACCGCCACCACGGTCAGGCCCGCCGCCTCGGCCAGGCGCAGCGCCATGCCGGTGGGGGCCGAGATGGCAATCAGCACCGATGCGCCGATGGCGATGGTTTTCTGCACCATTTCATAGGAGACGCGGCTGGTCAGCACCACAGCGCCGGGCGCGGGCGGCGTTTCGCGCCGGAACAGGGCCCCGGCCAGCTTATCGAGCGCATTATGCCGTCCCACATCCTCGCGTACGGCCAGATAGCCCTCGCCCGGCACCCAGTAACCGGCGGCGTGGACGGCGTGGGTTTCGCGTCCGAAAATCTGATGATGGCGTATCTGATCGATGGCGTCTGTAATCTCATCGGCGCGCAAACTCAGCCCGCCCCGGATGTTGGCCCTGCCGCCGGACGCCTGCGTCACCGCCTCCAGACTGTCTATGCCGCACAGGCCACAGCCCGAAGGGCCGATGCGGGCGCGGCGGCGCGTCGCCAGACGTTCGCCCAGTCCCGCTTGCAGCCACAGCCTTGCCTCGATACCAGCGTCACGCGCCACGATTTCGACGCGCTGAATATCGGCACAGGACGACACAATCCCTTCGGTCAGGCTGAAACCGACGGCAAAATCTTCGAGATCGGCAGGGGTGGCCATCATCACCGCTTCGGTGGAGGCATCATAGACAAGCGCCACGGCCACCTCCTCGGCGATGGCACGCTGCCCGCTGACGAATGCGCCGCGCCGCCAGACCTGTTCGGAGGCCTGCAAGACAGGAGATGGCAATAGAGCGTCGGGTTTTGCGGTGGTCATCCGGCGGAATCCTGCTTATCCGGGCGTGTCGGGTTTGCCCGGCATCCTGCCTGTAATGGGCCCGCAAGGAAAGGCCGTCAAAGGTTTTGGCGTTTCGCCAGATGAGAGCGGGGTGTACAGAACGGCCCGAATCATCGGGGGATCACACACCGGCTGGGGTTTGGCTACGCGCTTTCCGGGCGACGATTTTTGTCGCCTTGGCCGCTGGCCGGGCTTTCGCCTTGGTGGAGTCCGCCTTCCTTGAGCGCGTGGTGGCGGCCTTGTGTCCGGCCTTCTGGGCCAGTGCGCTATAATGGAGGCGCAGGGCTTCGAGATCCTCTTCGCACATATTGTCCATCTCGATCAGGCCGGTTTCGGCACCTTCCAGGGCGCGGATCAGTTCGTCGAGCTTGAGCTGGATCACCTTGCCGTCGCGGTTTTGCGAATTCTGGATCAGGAAGACCATCAAAAAGGTGACGATGGTGGTGCCGGTATTGATCACCAGTTGCCAGGTGTCGGAATAGTGAAACACGGGCCCCGACACCAGCCAGACCACAATCGTGCCCGCCGCCAGTGAAAAGGCCAGCGGGCTGCCGCTCCACACCGAAGTGATGCGGGCGAACTCGGTAAACCATTGTTTTTTAGGTGGGGTTTTCTGCGTCTGGCTCATAGGCGGTACTATAGCCCGCCGCGCGCAGGAAGGAATGTGGAAGCCCGCATCGCTTTATAAGCGCACGATGCGGGCCCCTCCTCATCAATGGCTGATGGCGTCCGGTAAGTGGGTCTTGTCGTGCTGACCGACACGTTCCACCAGAGTCTGGCAGGCTTCGCTCATGCCGGTGACATGCACCTCGGCACCGGCGCGACGATATTTGAAGACGATAGCGTCAATCGCCGCCACCGCCGTCAGATCCCAGATGCGCGCGCTGGAAAGATCGATCTCGACGGTTTCGGGATGGCCGTGATGCTCGAAGCTGGCCTTGAGAAACTCGGCCGACACGAAGAAGAGCTGGCCATGCACGACATAATGCAGGTGCCTGTCATCATCCTTGTCGATCCGTTCGACCGTCAGGAGCCGCGACACCTTGGTGGCGAAAAACAGGGCCGACAGGATGACCCCGGCGATAACGCCTTTCGACAAATCATGTGTGAAAACAACGGTCAGGGTGGTCACGATCATGATGATGCTCGATTGTATCGGCGTGGTGCGCAGGCGCGGAATCGAGCCCCAGTCGAAGGTGCCGATCGATACCATGATCATCACCGCCACCAGGGCCGCCATCGGAATCATTGCCACCCATTTTTGCAGAACCAGCAGCAGAATGAGCAGGAACACTCCGGCCCAGAAGGTCGAAAGCCGCCCGCGTCCGCCCGATGTAATATTGATCATGGTCTGACCGATCATGGCGCAACCGGCCATGCCGCCAAACAGAGCTGAGGCGATATTGGCGATGCCCTGGCCGCGCGCTTCCTGATCCTTATTGGAGGGCGTGTCGGTGACATCATCGACGAGACTGGCGGTCAGCAGGGTTTCCAAAAGGCCGACAAAGGCCAGTGTGGCGGCCAGAGGGCCAATGATTGCCAGGGTGTCTAACGTCAGCGGCACATGCGGAATATGCAGCATGGGCAGGGTGGTGGGCAGATGGCCCATATCGCCGACCGTATGGACTTTCAGCCCCATCATCTGGGTGATGATTGTGATGACGATGATCGCCACCAGAGGCGACGGCACGATCTTGGTAACACGCGGCAGCAGGTAGATGATGGCCAGCGCGCCGGCCACCAGCCCATAGGTGACGACCGGCACATGCAGCAATTGCGGCAATTGCGCCATGAAGATCAGTATGGCCAGCGAATTGACAAAGCCGGTCATGACCGAGCGCGACACGAAGCGGATCAGGCGGCCCAGCCGCAGGACACCGATCAGGATCTGGAACAGGCCGGTCAGAATCGAGGTGGCGAACAGGAAATCGAGGCCGTGCTGTTTGACCATACCGGCCATCAGCAGGGTCATCGAACCGGTGGCGGCCGAAATCATGGCAGGTCTGCCGCCGGTAAAGGAGATGGTGATGGCGATGACCACCGAGGCATAAAGCCCGACCGCCGGATCGACCCCGGCGATGATTGAGAAGGCGATGGCTTCGGGAATGAGGGCCAGGGCCACCAGCGTGCCCGATAAAAGATCGGCGCGCGGTTGGCCCAGCCAGTCGCGCCTGAAGGACGCAAGACTGCGCGCGGCAAGTGAGAGGGTTTTCATGTAAATCCTGATCAAAAACAATTATATGCTGGCGAACAGCCAAGGCATTATCAGGTGGGAACTGTTTGAATGTCCGGGGGATCGGCGCCCGGAATAGCCACCCGCACCATCAATAAAGGGCGAGTCCAGTGTTGCAGCGTCCGTCTATCGCACAGGCGTAAACGCTTCGCAAATGCAAAAAGCATAACCGGTCAGCTATGGGTATGGACAATTCATAGCTGGCGGGTTATGAGTCTGGCATGGACACCGCAACCCTCTTCACCGCCCTGGCCGACCCGACCCGCCGCGCCCTTTATGAGCGTCTGGCTCAGGGCGAGCAGACCGTTCACGCCCTGACCGCTCAGGCCGGGATTTCGCAGCCCGCCGTATCAAAGCACCTGGCCGTGCTGAAGGCCGCCGGACTGGTCACGGATCGCCGGTCGGGCCGCGAAAGCCATTACAGCCTGCACCCGCAGGGACTGGCCCCTTTGCGCGACTGGATGCGCCATCAGGACGAACTGTGGGCGCGTTCGCTCGACCGCCTCGAAGACCTTCTCAACCGCATGGATCAATAGGAAACGCTCATGCCTGACACCAATACAGATACCGGTACACTGACCCTGGAACGCGACCTGCCCCACCCACCGCAAAAGGTCTGGCGCGCCCTTACCGAAAGCCACCTGATCGCCGAATGGCTTTTACCCAATGATTTCAAGGCCGAACCGGGCCATGCCTTTACCCTGCGCGCCCCGCCCATGCCGCAATGGGACGGCGTGGTCGATGGCCATGTCGTTGAGGTGACGCCCTATGACCGGCTGAGCTATCGCTGGGAGCTGCCCGGCGGTGGCCTGCACACGCTCGTCACCCTGACCCTGACGCCAACCCCGCAGGGCACGCGCCTGCACGTCACGCAATCGGGCTTCACGGCGGAGCAAGGCCATAATCTGCGCGGCGCCAACTATGGCTGGCAGAACTTCCTCAAGCAGCTTGAAGAGGTTGTGGCCCGCTCCGACGTTTAACCCTTCTCAAGCCGCGCCTTGGCGGCTTCCGCCGCTTTCTTCACATCCTGAGCCCGTGAGATCGGCGCCACCAGAATACCGGATGGCGTCGAAATCACCATGATGTCCGACAAGCCGATCACGGCCACGACCGGGCCGCTATTGTGGATCAGGCAGTTCTCGGCCTCGATCAGGATGGCGTCGCCCTTGACGTGGTTGGCCGAGGCGTCTTTTTCGCCCAGCCGCCACAGTTCGGCGAATCCGCCGACATCAGCCCAGCCAATATCGCACGGCACAACGGCTGAGGCCTTGGTCTTTTCCATGACGGCATAATCGACCGAGATCGACGGCACGCGCGCAAACGCCTCTTCATCAAGGCGGATCACCACGCCGTTGCGCTGCGCTTTTTCAAACGATTCACGCGCAGCCGCCAGAACCTCAGGCGCGTGCTTTTCCAGCTCAGCCAGCATAATGGCCGGCGAAAACAGGAAGATACCGGCATTCCAGTCGTGCTGGCCACCCGCCACATAAGAGGTGGCCGTATCGAGATCGGGCTTTTCGCAGAAGCGCTTGATTTCAAAGACGCCCTCGGAAAGCGGCGCGCCGTGCTCAATATAGCCGAAACCGGTTTCCGGGTGGGCGGCCTTGATGCCGAAGGTGACGATGCGCGTTTTGGCCGTCTCGGCGGCGCGCTCCAGCGCAGCTACAAAGGCATCAGGTTGTATAATCACATGATCGGCCGGCACCAGCAGAACGAGCGCGTCCGGGTCGGTGGCTTGTCCGCTCAGAGCGGCGATGGCGGCCACGGCGGCGGTATTACGCGCAAACGGTTCCAGCACGACGGAGGACGGGAGGAGGCCAATCTGATCGAGCTGGCGCGTCACCAGATCGAGATGACCGCGACCACAGATCGCCACAGGCGGCAGAAAGCCTTCACCGGTCAGGCGCAGGGCCGTTTCCTGAATCATGCTGTTGGACGTGGCCAGGGCATGGAACTGCTTGGGCGCTTCCGGTGTCGAAAGCGGCCACAGGCGGGTGCCTGATCCGCCGGACATGATGACGGGTATAATTTTAAATGACATAAAGCCTCTGATAGTTTGCCGCCATATAGTGGTTGGGCTTTTGGTGCTAAGTTTACCATGCGTGCAGCGGGCGGTGGCTATAAAGCATTGATTGCCGTACACCCGCCAGCCCATTTAGCGGCTTGCGGATAATTATTTTTGAAATATACCTCCGGGTGCGCCCTCTAGAGCGGTCTGCATTCTGATGGAATCGGTCAAAGGAATGCAACCCGCTCTACATTTTACGTTTTTCCGCATCTCGCATTCAATTTGTAAGTCAAATTAAATGCTCGTTGCTCTAGCAGTCCCACAGATGTATGCAAAACAGGACTGCATTTTTATCACCGCGCGTCCTAAACCTGCGACTTGAAATTTCAGTGAAAGCCACCCCATGCCCGATCTCGCCACGCGCCTTTATGCCAAGCAAAATGAGCTTCGCCAATGGCTGTTTGATCATGCCCTGCCCCTGTGGTGGAATACCGGTGGCGACCGCGAAAAAGGCGGCTTTTTCGAGAAGATCAATCTCGACGGCACACCGCGCAATGTCGATAGGCGCACACGGGTGGCGGCGCGTCAGGTTTTCTCCTACGCTGTGGCCGATCGGATGGGCTATAAGGGCGAGACGGCACCGGCCATCGACCAGGGCCTGAACTGGCTGGCGGGGCCTGCGCGCAATCCGAAAACAGGCCTGCTTTACGCCGTGCTGCGCCCCGATGGTTCGGTGGTTCGCGCTGAGTTTGATTTCTATGACCACGCCTTCGCCATGCTGGCCTACTCCGCCGCATTTCGCGTTCGACCCGACGACAAAGGACTTGAAAAGGCAGCGGTTTTTATTCGTGACAGGATCGTGGCCGAGTACAGCCATCCGTTAGGCGGTTTTGAGGAATCGAACCCGCCTACCCTGCCGCTGAAAGCCAATCCGCACATGCACATGTTCGAGGCGTGTCTGGCCTGGATGGAGGCCGGTGGCGACGCAAAATGGCGTGAGATCGCGGCCATGATCGCCGATCTGTGCGTGGACAAGTTCCTCAACCCGAAAAATGGCGCCTTGCGTGAGTTTTTCGACGGTGACTGGAACCCGATGATGGGCGAACAGGGGCGCATTATTGAGCCCGGCCACCAGTTCGAATGGGCGTGGCTGTTTATGCGCTGGTCGAAAATCACCAACGATTCCAAATATCTGCTCAAGGCCCAGACCCTGATGGAGATCGCCGAAACGGCGGGCACCGATCCGAAGCGCGGCGTCACCTTCAATGAATTATGGGACGATTTCCTACCGAAAGACGAGGTGGCGCGCCTGTGGCCGCAGACCGAGCGCATCAAGGCCTATGTGCAGTTATCCCGCATGGTGAGCGGCCCTGACCGCGAAGGTGCCATCGCCAAGGCCATCGAGGCGGCGCACGGCTTACAGCTTTATCTTTCGACCGAAATCGAAGGCCTTTATCATGACCGGATGAAGGAGAGCGGCGATTTCGAGATCGAACCGGCCCCCGCCTCGTCGCTTTACCATATCACCTGCGCGATTGACGAACTGTGCGCCATCTCCGTGTAGAAGCACTTTTTGACCTGTTGTAACGGATTGCAAAACCGGTTTTTCGGGGTGAAAAGAGGCCGAAACAGGCTGTTTTCCGGCGCGAGCGTGGACAGGGCTTGCCTTGGCTGGCGCAAACCAACTTGCGTCATCCCTGCCGGGGCCGTTAAAGCAGGGGATAAACAGGAAGGCCGGGACAATGGACTTAAAACCGATCATGCTGGCGGCGGGCGCCGAAATCATGCGCATCTATGCCACCGATTTTAAGGTGGTCAGCAAGGAGGACGCCTCGCCCGTTACCGAGGCCGACAAATCCGCCGAGGCGATTATTCTGGCCGGTCTGCACCATATCGCCCCCGGCATTCCGGTCGTGGCCGAGGAAGAGGCCGCCGCCGGACGTTTTCCCAGTCTGGCGGGCACGTTTTTCCTCGTCGATCCGCTGGATGGCACCAAGGAATTCATCTCCAAAAACGGCGAATTCACCGTCAATATCGCGCTGATCGAGGATGGCGTGCCGGTCATGGGCGCGGTCTTCGCCCCGGCCATCGGCAGGATGTGGTGGGGCTCGAAGACAGGCGGGGCGTTTGTGGCCGAGGTCGCGGGCGGCGTGATCGGCGAGGCGCGTCCTGTTCATGTGCGCAAACCCGCAGGCGCTTTGACCGCCATCGGCAGCCGTTCGCACGGCTCGGAAGCGACGCAAAAATACCTCGAAGCCTATGATGTCGCCGAATTCGTGGCGGCGGGATCGTCCCTGAAATTCTGCCTGCTGGCCGAGGGCCGCGCCGACATCTATCCGCGCATGGGCCGCACGATGGAATGGGATACGGCGGCGGGCGATGCGGTGTTGCGCGCCGCCGGCGGACGGGTTGAGACGCTCGACGGCCAGCCGCTCCTCTATGGCAAGCGCTTCGATTCCGGCGACGGCGCCTATGCCAATCCGCATTTTGTGGCTTTCGGTGATGCAGAGATCGGGGCGTAAAGCATAGCAAGATACCCCTCCGTCGGCTTCGCCGCCACGTCCCCACGCTTACGCGCAGGGAGGAGGGAGTTGGCGAGCAAGCGAAGCGCGTCGAGCCGGAGGGGTCTTTTTTCGAATACCGTTAAAGCATAGAGCCAATCAAACGGCTTTCCCGAACGTTCAGATTAGCGAGACTGAACAATCAGGCGAGGCTTAAACGTTTGTCGCGGTGCGGCGGGTTCGCTAGAAAGCCCGTCGAGACACCGGCCCCTTGCCGGTGCTAAAGGTTTGCGCATGACGATCACCCCCGTACTGACCCCCGAAAAAATGACCCATCTGAAGCGGCTCGAAGCCGAGTCAATCTTCATCATGCGTGAGGTGGCGGCCGAGTTCAAAAACCCGGTCATGCTCTATTCGATCGGCAAGGATTCGTCGGTCATGCTGCATCTGGCGCTGAAGGCGTTCGCGCCGTCCAAGCCGCCCTTCCCGCTGTTGCACGTCGATACAACGTGGAAGTTCCGCGAGATGATCGCCTTCCGCGACAAGACGGTGGCCGATCTGGGCCTGACGCTTTACAAGCACACCAATCAGGACGGCGTGCGCGACAATGTCAATCCGTTCGATCACGGCTCGAACGTCTATACCAATATTATGAAGACCGATGCGCTGAAACAGGCCCTGACCGAGCATGGTTTTGACGCAGCTTTCGGCGGCGCGCGCCGCGATGAGGAAAAGTCGCGCGCCAAGGAACGCATCTTTTCGTTCCGCACCGCCAATCACGGCTGGGATCCGAAGAACCAGCGTCCGGAACTGTGGAACCTCTATAATGCCCGCGTCAAACCGGGGGAATCGATCCGCGTCTTTCCGCTGTCGAACTGGACCGAACTCGACATCTGGCAATATATATTGATGGAAAACATCCCCATCGTGCCGCTCTATTTCGCCGCCAGGCGCCCGGTTGTCGAGCGCGGCGGGCAATGGATCATGGTCGATGACGACCGCCTGCCGCTGAATGGCGAAACGCCGCAAATGAAATCGGTGCGATTCCGCACGCTGGGCTGTTATCCGCTGACCGCCGCCGTTGAATCAGAAGCCGCCACACTGGAAGAGATCGTCGCCGAAATGCTGGTGGCGCGCACCTCCGAACGGTCAGGCCGGTTGATTGATCATGACGAGCAGGGCTCGATGGAAAAGAAGAAGCGTGAGGGCTATTTCTAATGAATACTATAGTTGCAGAAAAGCTCGATACGAAGGCGCTGGTCGAGTATCTGGCCGCGCACGAAAAGAAAGACCTGCTGCGCTTTTTGACCTGCGGCAGCGTCGATGACGGCAAATCGACCCTGATCGGGCGGCTGCTGTACGACACCAAGCTGATCTTTGAAGACCAGTTGGCCGGTATCGAAAAGGATTCGCGTAAATTCGGCACGACGGGCGATGACATCGACCTGGCCCTGCTGGTCGATGGCCTGCAAGCCGAGCGCGAACAGGGCATCACGATTGACGTGGCCTATCGTTTCTTCACGACCGACAAGCGCAAATTCATCGTGGCCGACACCCCAGGTCATGAGCAATATACGCGCAATATGGCCACCGGCGCATCCAATTCCGACCTGGCCGTCATCCTGATCGATGCACGCAAAGGTATCCTGACCCAGACGCGCCGCCATTCCTTCATCGTGTCCTTGCTCGGCATCAAGCATGTGGTGCTGGCGGTCAACAAGATCGACCTGATGGACTATTCCGAGGGCGTGTTCGAACAGATCGTCTCAGACTATCACGCCTTTGCCGCCGATTTCGGCTTTGAAACCCTGCAAGCCATCCCTTTGTCGGCGCGCTATGGCGATAATGTGCTGACGCGCAGCGACAAGATGGACTGGTATCAGGGGCCGACGCTGGTTGAGCATCTCGAAACCGTCGATGTGTCCGATGATCAGGCGGATAAGCCGTTCCGCCTGCCCGTGCAGTGGGTCAACCGGCCCGATCTCAATTTCCGCGGCTTTTCCGGCACCGTCGCTTCGGGTACGGTCAAGCCCGGTGACGCGATTGTGGTCGCCAATTCGGGCAAGGCCTCGAAGGTTAAATCCATCGTCACCTATGATGGCGATCTGCCGCTGGCCTTTGCCGGTCAGGCCGTGACCCTGACACTGGAAGACGAGATCGATATTTCGCGCGGCGATGTGCTGGCCCATCCCGAAGCGCGGCCCGATGTGGCCGACCAGTTTCAGGCCCGCCTGATCTGGATGAGCGAGCAGGAACTGATCCCCGGCCGGCAATTGCTGATCAAGATCGGCGCGCGCACGCTCTCCGCCTCGGTGACCGATATTCGCTACAAGACCGACGTCAATACCTTTGCCGAACTGGCCGCCAAGACCCTGCACCTGAACGAAGTGGCCGTGGTCAATATCGCCACCAGCGAACCCGTGGCCTTTGACGCTTACGCCGATAATCACGCCACGGGCGCCTTTATCGTCATCGACCGGGTGTCGAACCTGACGCTCGGTGCCGGCATGATCGAGCATGGTTTGCGCCGCGCCACCAATATCCACTGGCAGGCGCTCGATGTCTCGAAAACAACGCGCGCGGCGGCCAAGGGCCAGAAGCCGGTCGTTCTGTGGTTCACCGGCCTGTCCGGCGCGGGCAAATCGACCATCGCCAATCTGGTTGAGAAAAAGCTGCTCTCTTTGAGCCATCACACCTATCTGCTGGACGGCGATAATGTTCGCCACGGGCTGAATAAGGATCTGGGCTTTACCGATGCTGATCGCGTCGAAAATATCCGCCGCGTCGCGGAAGTCTCGAAACTGATGGTCGATGCGGGCCTGATCACGCTGGTGTCGTTCATCTCGCCGTTTCGCGCCGAACGCCGCATGGCGCGCGAGCTGCTGGACAGCGGTGAGTTCATCGAAATCCATGTCGCCACGCCGCTTGAGGTGGTTGAACAACGCGACGTCAAGGGGCTTTACGCCAAGGCGCGGGCGGGCGAGATCCAGAACTTCACCGGCATCGACAGCCCCTATGAAGCACCGGAAAACCCTGAACTCACGCTCGATACCACGACCGACAGCGCCGAGCTTCTGGCCGAAAAAGTGGTGCGTTTCATGTTTGAACAGGGCTATCTGGTGAATGCCCCGGAGTATGAAATCTGAGGCCACTAATGCGCTTGGCCTTGACGATCATTTGATGCGAAAGATAGAAGCTTCGGTATCAGCCCAATAAGGACGAGAGCTTTTGCACGTTAAACGTTTTGAAATTTTCGGGCCGGCTTTAATTCTGCCGAAAATGATCGGTGATGATCGCGGTTTCTTCATGGAAGCCTTCAAGGCCCAATGGTTTCGTGACAATGTTGAGGATGTGACCTTCGTGCAGGACAATCAGTCCCTGTCGCGTCAGGTGGGCACGATCCGCGGCCTGCACTATCAGAAGGCACCGATGGGTCAGGGCAAGCTGGTGCGCTGCCTGAAAGGTGCCATCTTCGATGTGGCTGTCGATATACGCCCCGGCTCGGCGACCTTTGGCCAATGGGTCGGCGAAACCCTGACGGCTGAAAAGGGCGAGCAGTTATGGGTGCCGGACGGTTTCGCCCACGGCTTTTGCACGCTCGTGCCTGACACCGAGGTGTTTTACAAGGTGACCAATCCCTATTCGCGCGAGCACGATGCAGGGCTTGCTTTCGACGATCCGGAAATCGGCATTGTGTGGCCGGTCGATCCCGGCAAGGCCATGCTGTCGGACAAGGATCGCGTGCAGCCGCCTCTGGCCAGTCTGCGCGAAATGCGTTAGCTGTTATCAAACCAGGGCCGGGGGGCTTTTTTTGAAAATGTTTTCTGCCAAAGGATATTGACTATGCGCGTTCTGGTAACCGGGGGGGCAGGTTTCATCGGGTCGGCGCTCGTGCGCTATCTGGTGGCAGAGGTTGGCGCGGAGGTACTGAATCTCGACAAGCTGACCTATGCCGGTAATCTGGAGTCGCTGGCCCCGGTCGAGGCCCTGCCCAATTACCGCTTCGTCAAGGCCGATATTTGTGACCGCACGGCGGTTGACGCGGCCATAGCAGGTTTCAGACCTGATCATATCATGCACCTGGCCGCCGAAAGCCATGTGGATCGTTCGATCACCGGCGCGAAGGATTTTATTGAAACCAATGTCATGGGCACCTTCACCCTGCTGGAGGCGGCGCGCCATTACTGGAACGGGCTGGAAGGCGCGGCCAAGGCGGATTTCCGCTTCCTGCATGTTTCTACCGATGAGGTCTATGGTTCGCTCGGCCCCACGGGCCTGTTTGAAGAAGTCACGCCCTATGATCCGTCCTCGCCCTATTCGGCGTCGAAGGCAGCGTCCGATCATCTGGCCAAGGCCTGGCACCGCACCTATGGCCTGCCCGTGGTCGTGTCCAACTGCTCGAACAATTACGGCCCCTATCATTTCCCGGAAAAGCTGATCCCGCTCAACATTATCAATGCGCTGCAAGGCAAGCCCCTGACCGTTTACGGCGACGGCTCCAATATCCGCGACTGGCTCTATGTCGAGGATCACGCCCGCGCCCTGCACCTGATCTGCTCCAAGGGCCGCCTTGGCGAAACCTATAATGTCGGTGGCCGCAATGAGCGCACCAATATGGAGGTCGTCAACCGCATCTGCGCGATCATGGATGAGCTGGCCCCCAAGTCGCATCCGCATACTGACCTGATCACCTTCGTCACCGACCGTCCCGGCCACGATCATCGTTACGCCATCGACGCCACGAAGCTGGAAACCGAACTGGGCTGGAAGGCGCAGGAAAATTTCGATTCCGGCATCCGCAAGACGGTGGCATGGTATCTCGCCAATGAGGCCTGGTGGGCACCTTTGCGCGGGGGCGTCTATACGGGTGAGCGCCTCGGCGTTCTGAAGGCGTGACCATGCGCATCGTCGTCACCGGCAAGGCAGGTCAGGTCGATACGTCACTTGCGACGTTGGGCGAGGCGCAGGGCCTGACCATCATCCGTCTCGGCCTGCCGGAAATTGACCTGTCCGATCCGGCCAGTTTGACAGGCCCGATTACAGCCGCGTGCCCCAACGTGATCATTTCGTCCGCCGCCTATACCGCCGTTGACAAGGCCGAGACGGAAACCGAGCTGGCACAGACAATCAATGGCGATGGCCCCGGCGAACTGGCGCGCATCGCCGCGAAGCTGAACGTGCCGATCCTGCACCTGTCCACCGACTATGTGTTCGCCGGTGACAAGGACGGGGTATATAACGAAAACGATGTTCCGGCGCCGGCCAGCATCTATGGCGCTACCAAGCTGTCGGGCGAGCGTCAGATCGCCGCTGCCACGCCCAATCACGTCATTTTCCGCACGGCCTGGGTCTATTCGCCGTTTGGCAACAACTTCGTCAAAACCATGCTGCGGCTCGGCGAAACACGCGATGAGCTGAATGTGGTGGCCGATCAGTATGGCTGCCCGACCTATGCACCGGAAATCGCACGCGCACTTTTAAGCGCGGCGCGGCGTGTCGTGGCGGACGCCGATCCGGCTTTACGCGGCGTCTTTCACCTCACCGGCCAGGGCGAAACCCACTGGGCTGGGTTCGCCGAAGCCATTTTCAAGGGCGCTGAGGCGCGTGGTCGTCAGCCGGTCAAGGTCAATCCGATCCCGTCCAGCCAGTATCCGACGCCTGCCAAACGCCCGGCCAATTCAAGGCTGTCTGGCGAAAAGCTGAAGGCGACCTACCAACTGCAACTGGATCCCTGGCGCACCTCGCTGGATGATTGTCTTGACCGCCTGCTGAGCCGCTGAATGCGTCGCCGGGCAGAGAAAACACAGAGGAAACGAACATGAAGGGCATTATTCTGGCGGGGGGCAGCGGCACACGCCTTCATCCCATGACGATTGGCGTCTCCAAGCAGATGATGCCGGTCTATGATAAGCCGATGATCTATTATCCGCTATCGACCCTGATGATGGCGGGCATCCGCGACATTCTGATCATTTCGACGCCGCATGATCTGCCGCTGTTCCAGAAGCTTTTGGGAGATGGTGCGCAGTGGGGCATCAATCTGAGCTATGCCGAACAACCGTCACCGGACGGGCTGGCGCAGGCCTATATTATCGGTGCTGATTTTGTCGGCAAGGAACCGTCGTGCCTGATCCTCGGCGACAATATCTATTATGGCCCGTCTCTGACCAGCTTTCTCGAAGAAGCCGCCAGTATTACGCACGGTGCCAGCGTCTTCGCCTATCAGGTGGCAGACCCCGAACGCTATGGTGTGGTTGAGTTCGACGACCAGTTCAAAGCCCTGTCGGTCGAGGAAAAGCCCCTCAAGGCCCGTTCCAACTGGGCCATTACCGGGCTTTATTTCTACGACCATCAGGTGGTGGATATTGCCGCCAATCTGAAGCCTTCGGCGCGCGGTGAATATGAAATTACCGATGTCAACCGGATCTATCTGGAGCGTGGTCAGTTAAGCGTACAGCCCATTGGGCGCGGCTATGCCTGGCTCGACACCGGCACGCCCGACAGCCTGCTCGATGCGGCGGAATTCGTGCGTGTGCTGGAAAAACGGCAAGGTTTCAAGATCGCCTGCCCGGAAGAAATCGCCTGGCGCCGCGGCTATATCAATGACGAGCAACTTGAAAATTTGGCGACAAACCTCGGCAAAAGCGATTACGGACGCTATCTTGCTAAATGTCTGAATACTTAAGTATTTTTCTGTAATTTAGAGCGTTTTTCCTAAAAAAGCTCCCTTTTTTGATCAGAAGGCGCGTAAAAACAAAAACTTAGAACGCCGATCTGGTTCCATCAGATCGAAACGCGCTCTAATCTTTCGATTGGAAAAACTTTGGAACGTCACGACATCATCAACATATTATCGAAGGGTGCATATTCAGATTATCTGGAAATTGGCGTCGAAGCCGGGGATACCTTTAACAAGGTCAATATCCGCCATAAGGTTGCCGTCGATCCAGATTTCAAGATTCCTGTCACGCAACTGCAAGGCGCAGCCTTCCCGATCACCAGTGACAGTTTTTTCTCTGCAAATAATGCGCAGTTCGATTGCATCTTTCTCGATGGACTGCATCTCTACGAGCAGGTGCGGCGTGATTTCATGAATGCCTGGGGCAGAATAAAACCGGGTGGAATTATATTGATTGATGACTGCTATCCATCCGACGCCTTCGCCGCGATGCGCGATCATACGAAATGTCATCATTTAAAAATTGCGCGCGGAGACACTGACCGCAACTGGATGGGCGATGTTTATAAACTGGTTGCCTGGATTAATGACTTCACGGAAGCCCGCTATAGTTTTATCGATGATACTATGGGCATTGTCGCCGTATGGAATGAACGACAAAAAAGACCGAAATGGTTCGGCACTGAAGCCCTGATAGATCGTCTGTCCTATGAAGATTTCGTCAAATTGCCGCTCCCCAGCTTGTCTGTCGAAGCCATTGCGGAACGACTAAAAATTTCAAGCGAATTTCGGGACGACCGCAATATCGTGCAGCGAATCGTTGATCGGCTAAGCAAGTCCGTCAAGCCATAGCTGTCAATCGCCCTTGACCTGGAACGATTTCAGATATGTCCAGATTGCATCGCGGGTCAGTTTGCACACTGACCCGCTTCGGTGGCATTGCGAAGATCATCGTTGTTGAATGACAATACCTATACGTTCAGATGCTTGCGAAAATAAGCGATTGTCTGGGTCAGCCCGTCATCCAGGCTCACCTTGGGCTGCCAGGCCAGTTCGGACTTCGCCAGCGTAATGTCGGGCTGGCGCTGCTTCGGATCGTCCTGAGGCAGTGACATATGGACAATCTTCGAGCGGCCGCCTACCTGCGCCAGCACCTTTTCGGCCAGGGCCAGCATGGTGAATTCGGATGGATTGCCGATATTGATCGGGCCCGTGAAGCCGTCACGGCTGTTCATGAGCCGCACCATGCCGTCGATCAGGTCGTCCACATAACAGAAGGAGCGCGTCTGGGAACCATCGCCGTAGATGGTGATGTCTTCGCCTTTCAGCGCCTGCACGATGAAATTGCTGACGACGCGGCCATCATTGGGGTGCATGCGCGGGCCGTAGGTATTGAAGATGCGCATGACCTTGATGTCGAGCGCGTGCTGGCGCCAATAGTCGAAGAACAGCGTTTCGGCGCAGCGCTTGCCCTCATCATAACAGCTACGGATGCCCGTTGTATTGACATTGCCCCAGTAGCTCTCCGTCTGCGGGTGCACCGATGGGTCGCCGTAAACCTCCGAGGTCGAGGCTTGCAGGATACGGGCTTTGACGCGCTTGGCGAGGCCCAGCATGTTGATGGCCCCGATCACACTCGTCTTCGTCGTCTGCACCGGGTCAAACTGATAATGCACAGGCGAGGCCGGACAGGCCAGATTATAGATCTGGTCTATTTCAACATAGAGCGGAAAGGTAATATCATGACGCAGCAGGTCGAAGCGCTTGTGGCCGATCAGATGCTCTATATTTTCCCGGCGGCCGGTGAAATAATTGTCAACGCAGAGGACTTCATGATCCTCAGCCAGGAGCCTGTCACAAAGATGGGAACCGAGAAAGCCGCTGCCGCCCGTAATAAGTATGCGCTTCATAACACCATCCATCATTGATGAGCAGGCTTAGCCCTATGTCAGTTTTTCGCCTTGTGGCAAGCCTATAATTTCGCGTCGTCCGCGCAAAACCCATCAGAGAATGAGTTCGGCCAGTTTGTCGCGCACAGGAGTCACCGTGCCGGATTCAAGCCGGTGGCGTGGCACTGTGGTGTAAAAACCATGCAGGTCCCGCAGATAGGTTTGCATCGGAAATTCGCGCGCCTCGCCTTGGGGCGTCATCCAGGCTGGCCGCTGAAAGTTCATCGAGCCCGTCACCCCGGCGCGTTGCGCCAGTGCGGGATAAACCGGCCAGGTAAAGCTTTCAGCCAGGTGATCCTTCCGGACGGCTGGCAAGGCTGTTTTTTTGCCGATCAGGCCGAGCCGGATGTACAGATCGCGGCACATTCGCGTCAGAACCTGAATATGGGGATGGTTGGCCATGTACATGAAGGCGCCGACGTCGCGGATACAGCTATCGAACAAACCATCGGTGTTGAGGCCGCCGTCCTGCAAATTTTGTTCAAACACCAGGCGGGCCGCGGGGAAATCCTCGAAATATCCCAGTTCGGCAAACACCAGCGGATTATACAGTTTCAGTGTCTTTTCCGGGGACAGGCCCAGCAGATAGGCCGCCACCGCGATCCTGGAATGAAAATCGGAATGGACGGCGCTGAGGAGCCCTTCGTGATCCATGATATAGGTCATATCGGGGTGAAAGCCGGCAAAAACCGCTGTCGGCATGAAGTGAACCGATTTGAATTCACGGCGCAGCGAATCCATTTCGAGGATTTCAAGGCCATGACCGGGCGAGATCTGGGATATGATCAGGTCGAAAGCCCGCAGCTTCCCGAAAATCTGCTCGGGCGAATCGGGATGCACACCGGCGTGCCAGCAGGTGACCTCGCATCTTGGCACAAGACTGAGTGTCGCCTCACGCAGGCCTGCGGACTGGCAACCACCGATAATGGCTATTTTCAGTTTTTTCTTTAGAAACACGGATCAATATTTTCTTCGTCACAAATAATGTCGGCGATGGTTTTCATCGCCACGCGCTGCCTGTCAATAGCGGCGGCTGTCGCCGCGACGGGCGGCGGCGCGACTCCGGCCGATCCATCCGAAAGATAGTGGGCCGCGAATTTCGACATCGCGTATTTGACCCCTTCCGGCCGGATTTCGCGCAAATCGTCTTCGAGAAAAGCGCCGCGGCCCTGCGGCCCCAGAATCATCTCATAGGACGGAAAATAATCGACAAAATCGAAACTTCTTGCCGCCATATCCGCCACGACGCGCAAAACCGACTTGCTGTAGGTGGTGGCGGTCAGCACATGGCTGTCTTCATAGGTGGCGATCAGGGCGACGGGCGATACGGTCAGAAGCACTTTGCAGGCCGGGTTGAGAGCATGAAGGCGGTGCATGACCCAGTTCAGATCGGCTTCGGTTTCCGCCACGCTGAAATTATGGAAGCGGTAGGCTTCGCCTTCGACCTGCGCCCCGACAACCCCCGGGCAGATGGGAAGAACGGCACCATCCGCCACAGCCTGCCAGGCCTCGGTCAGGCCGAGGGTGAAAATAAAGACCTCACAGTTTTCAAACACATCGCGCACCGCTGCGAGATGGGCTTCACGGTCGTGCATCACGTCTTCGGGCGATGCAAAACCGTCAGCCTGAATATAGGGCCGGAAAGGATCGACATAGCGCCCGTCGGCCCGCTGCCAGGCTGTGTCGGTCGGTGTGAAAAGCCCATAGGCGCGCTGTATAAGCTGCTTGAGCTGCCTGACCGTATATATATTGCCGTAACGGGCGGAAAAGGTTCCATAATTTTCATCAGGGCCGGATGGCGAGGCCGGCCTCTGTTCGGTCACCATATAGTTGAAGCCCATCTCGCTCAGTGTGCGCGAAACGTGCTGGGCGAAACAACTGCCGGCGGTGGCGACCTTGTCATTGCGACCGATGGAAAAACTCGCGCCTGTCACCGGGTCGACTTCGGTCGCGGCCCTGCCCGCAAAGCTGCGCCGCCAGAATTGATAATCGGGCTTGCCGCTGTAAGGATTATTCATACGTCATTCCAGATCGCTTGCATTTCGTCGGCCAACCATAGCGGTGCAGTAAACGCAAAGCACGTCTGAAATCTAACAGGACTTCATATTTTCTTGTTTGACAGGCCTTATACCAACTTGCGCAGCCCAGAACCTGTTTGGGTGCAAGTTGGTATAAGCATTATTTGCAGCTCAAACGCCGCCATTTCTTTTAAGAAGAATGGGCTCCTCGCATAAGCTCGGACGGCCAGTCGGCCTTGACAATCTGCGATGAGTCAAATGAAACGCGCGTTGCTCTAGCGGCAACTTTGAAGCGAGCGGTTCGGCGCTTGCCAGATGGCCAGGGTCAAGCCGGTTTCGTTTTACGCGGTCACCATGACGTGATGACAAAACGCGCAACATCAGCCAGGACGCATCATTTTAAATCACGATCATTTTTCAAGCTGCAAAGTCGCTTTTTTTAGAGTTGATCGTCCACCCCTGCGATCTTCGCCGCAAGTTTTCCACCGGCCAATTTACCCCGCCGCCACGTATTGCATGACACCATAAACTGGTCTAACACGGCTGACGCCATGCGGTTTCCGCTTTTCTGAACCAAGTCTATGAGGATAGTGTGCCGGCTTCGATAGCTAAGTCTGTCAGCGACCTGAAAAAAGGCGCCTCGCTCTACAACGTGTGGTTTTATCAAGCCTATCACGAAATCAGCGCAAAATATAAGCATACCATGCTGGGCTCCCTGTGGATCGCCGGCGGCATGGTCACGACCTCTCTGGCCCTGTCGCTCGTGTTCGGCATCATTCAGGGCCAGTCGCTGAAAGACATACTGCCCTTCGTCATGGGGGGCATCCTGACCTTCGGACTGGTCAGTTTCATTTTCAATGAAGGCCCGGAAGTTTTCCTGAGCGCTGCGGGCACAATTAAAAACCACGCCTACCCGTTTACCTATTTTGTATTCGAAGGCGTATCGCGATCCTTCCTGACATTCCTGCATAATCTGGTCGTGTTTTATATTACGCTGGTTTGCGTCGGTAGTCTGGCCGTCCCGAACTGGACGGTCATTTTTGGCCTGCCAATCCTCCTGGTCAGCATGTTCTTCTGGGGGGCGTTTTTCGGCATGATGGCCGCGCGTTTTCGTGACCTGCGTTTCATCATGCCCTACATATCCCAACTCCTGTTTTTTACGGCTCCGATCTTCTGGAAGGCTGACGGCGTCAAGGGCGCAAAAGCCCTCTTCGTGGATCTCAACCCCGTGTACGGACTGGTTGAAATCGTTCGCTCGCCGCTATTAGGTAAAATGCCGCCTGAAATCTGCTGGCTACAGGCCCTGCTCACCATGGTTGTCGGGGGCATAGTCTGGTTCGCAGTTTTCACCTCTTTCCGCCGCCGCATCCCATTCTGGGTTTAAGTACGAGCCGCCACGGTTAATCGCATGTCCACCACCATTATCGATCTCAACGGGGTAGAGCTGTCCTACCCCATATATTCCATTCGCGCGAATTCGATTCGCAACACGATCGCCAATCTGGCGGTGGGTGGCAAGCTGCTGAAAGACGGGCAGGATATTATCCATGTCCGGGCGCTGGAAAATATCAATTTCAGCCTTCATCAAGGCGACCGCCTCGGCATTATGGGGCATAATGGCGCTGGCAAGACCACGCTTCTCAAGGTGCTGGCCGGGGTCTATGAGCCCGACAAGGGCCGCGTTTTCGTCAGCGGCCGGGTGTCGTCGATGATCGACATCGGCCTCGGGCTGGATGCCGCCCTGACCGGGCGCGACAATATCCTCAATATGGGCCGGATGCGCGGCATTCCAACGAGAAAGGTTCTGGCCAGTATTCCCGAAATCGTCGATTTCTCGGAACTCGGCGGTTACGTGGATCTGCCCGTAAAGGCTTACAGCGCAGGGATGCAGGCGCGCCTCGTTTTCGCGGTCGCCACCAGCCTCGAACCCGATGTTTTGCTGCTTGACGAATGGATCGGCGCGGGCGATGCCTCATTCCAAGACAGGGCGACGGCCCGGATGAACGACATATTGGCCCGTTCGCGCGTCATGGTTCTGGCGACGCACAGCCGCGGCATGATTGAGTCGGTATGCAACAAGATACTGATCCTCGATGCTGGCAGGCAGGTCTTTTTCGGTGATGTCGGTGATTGGAATTTTGATACGCTGACGCCGAAATAACCTCGCGGGCATTGTGATCTGATAGGATCAGCGCACAGGTTTTTTGTGATGCCTCATGGCGAAATGTGATGTCTGCTTTCAGGCATGACAGCTAATTTTTTTGCTTTGATACGTATATTTTATCCAAACATGCGCCTCATCTTGTGGAACGCGCTTGAAATCGAATTGAAGACATATGTCAGGGCCATACGCTTTCAAAAGCATAGAAGCCATCGCCCAAACGGCACAGGTTTCCAGCCAAAACGCCACCGGCGGCAGTTTTATCAATACGGATTATCACATTGCCTTCGACTGCTATGTGGAAAACCCGTCTCCGCAATATCATACGGATGCGTTACTCAACATCCCCGGACAAGACAATACGCGCAATCTGTATCTGCACAATGTCTTCGCACCTGGCTTTCTGTCCAGCGGCATACTTAAGTTCAATGAGTATAGTTTTTTCGAAAACTGCGCCATGCCGATTAACATTGGCCGGCGTGAAGGCCTTATTGGCGAACCCATAGGCTGGGGCATCGATTTTGCCACCTGGTATGCCGATCAACATGGCCTGGAAACAATCCTGGATCGTAGCCTGTCGCGCAACTATATTGACCTTATGCTGGAGGAACTCCGCAAACATACCCTCTCCGGCCAGGCGGTGATCATGTCGGCACCCGGGCAGGAAATATATGGCCATTGGCTCCTGGACATCATTCCCAGACTACATGTTCTCAGCCTTGGTGATTTTGACGGATTGCCGATCTATTACAATAATATGCCGAAATGGGCAGATTATTTTCTTGAGGCGCTTGCGCTTGATCCGGCACGCTTTCAGCCCCACCCGGCCCGCTTCTTCAAGGTCGAGGAAGCCATTGTCCCGACCGCGTCGAAGTCGGGATACCGGCTTGGTGAGACGTCGCTGAAGGCGGCCTGGGCGCGCATTCTGCAAGCCTACAGTCCGCCACCGATGGATAAGGCGCAACTCAGTCGTAAGGTGTTTTTCAGCCGCCGTCAGCTTGCCTTCAGCGCGCGCCGCAGCGTCCCCAATATAGCCGACATTGAAAACGCTCTCCGGGACAGGGGCTATGCGATTGTATTTCCTGAAACACTTTCCATCCCTGAGCAAATTCGGATCATGCGTGAAGCGCGCGTCGTGATCGGCGAGGATGGCAGCGCCCTGCACAACATCATTTTCAGCCATCCGGGTATGCGGCTGGGCGTTTTATCCTGGCCTGAGCGCACCAATCTCTGGCATATGGGTATCTGTCAGATTCTGGGGCACAGCCTCGCCTATTGCGGCTTGCCTGATGCCGGTGAACCGATGAGTATAGACGCGCTGAATGATTTTGTGGACGCTCTTGAAGGCTGAGGTCTGACGCGCCGCATGTTTTTCACTTAGAGCGCTTTTGTTTTATCGCTCTTCCATGTCCCAAAAGTGGATCCACTTTTTGGGGAAACGCTCTAACTCCTGGCTTGCAGAGGGCCTATGCCTAACGGTAAAAAAACACCGGTTGTCATCCAGTTTTTTGACTGGTTCCACGAAAAGAGCTGGATCGAGGACAGCTTCCCCGATCAGCTTGACTGGGCCGCGATCGGTATTACGGGCAATGATCGTTCGTCGAAAGCTTTTTACAAGGCGCAATTTGATTATATCCGCAGCCTTGGCATCGACGGGATTGCCTGGGAATATAATCTTCGCGCCGACCTTACACCGACCCTGCCCTCTCCTGAAGCGCTCGCCGCCCTGGCCGAAAGTGGACTTAAGATTTGCCCGTTTCTGGATCTGGAAATCACCTTCAAAGTGCTCAACCAGTCACAGGAAACGATGAATGCAACCCTGACGGTTTCACAGGGCATAAGACCCGACGAGGCTACGGTGGAACTGGTGTCATCGCTACTGGCGCGTTTTTATACTCATGTTCCACAAGACCTATTGATGTGCGACGCCAAAGACAGACACATGAACTTTGTCTTTGGTTACGGCTTTGATCGCAGCTTTTCCGAGCCTCGGATATGGGACGAATTTGCCATAAACCTCATCCGTGAAATGTGTGTTTTCTCGACCAGGCCGGTCTTTTACTGGACGTTCACGAATGCGCCGTTTCTTGAACATCTGCTGCTGCATCACAGAGAAAATTTCTGCGCCTTCCATTTTGTTCTGGATACACCGCAGGCTCAGTTCGGCCACGACGCCGTCACCTGGAATTTCGGATTCGATAATCTGGGCGTGGCCCAACGTGATGGCCTTGAACGTGTAATTCGTAATGATCTGCGCTATTACAAAGAAATGGGCTGGCTGGCTGCGGCCAGCGATCCTTCGATTATTTTCATTTATAGCTGGAATGAAGCCTTTGAAGGTTCGATGCTGCTACCGACCGAACAGTGGGGTGACATCAAGGCCCGGCTGGCAAAGGCATTTATCGCACGCCAGCGGTCAGGCGACACGGCGCCCCTGCCCGCTACGCTTCTGATCATCAATGATCTCAATGAAGCGCCTGAAGACTGGCACACGACCATCGTGCGCGAAGCCATCTGGTATCCACTGCGCCGTCTGGCCCCGCAATCCGATGTCAGAACCGTCGCCGAAGCCCGCGACATGGATCTGTCTCCATATCGTTATGTGATCGATTTCAGCGTGCGTAAGGATGAGCCCCTCTCCCGTCGGCTGTGTGACCTGGGCGACGAGACCACCCTTCTCTTCAGCCACGCCCGTTCGGGTCTTGATGAAAGCTGTCTGTGTGATGGCTTTTCCGATAATAGCTTGGTCTATAAGGATTTTTCTCAGACCTTGCCCATTGCCGGCACGGATCGAACCATCTTTATCCGCGACGATCTGGTGGTTTACCAGCCGTCCAGCCAGTGCGCCGTATCAGCCTATGTCACCCATGCACATGATACCGTGCCCCTGATTGCACGGGTGGGCAATCGTATCTGGCTCAATGCCCTGACCAGCGAAGACGAGGCGCTGGGCATAGCATTTTCAGTTCTGTATGGGCGTCGGTTGGGTCACACGATACTGTACGGCGAAGGTCATGAATCGCAACGCCTTCTCGTCAAGGTGCCCTCCGGAGACGTGGTTCAGATGAACTTTCACCGCAAATCGGTCAATCTGTATTGGCCATTGCCGAAAGATCTTCAACTGATCCAACCGCCGCATGGCATAGATGAAGCCCATATGCGTTTCATCCACGGACTGGATGCACCGGAATTTTAGAGCGCTTAGAGCGCCTTATGAAAAATTTTATGCCCTTGTCAGGTCTATGTGCGGCGGCATGGGCCTGTTTTGATCAGGGCCTATCGAGAAGAGCGTGTCGGCAACCTTTTCAAAGCCCGTCTTGCTGAACAAATCCCGGCACGGATAGTTGACGTCAGTGTCTTTCAGGGTCCCGCTGACGGATACAGCGCCCCCTTCAAACAGATCGTTCAGAAGGGTGCGCATAACCGCATCTTCAATCTGATAACCCAGAATGCGGCAGGACATAACCCATTGTACGATTTCAGATGGCTTGACCATGACAACGCCGACCAGACCATAACTGGTAAATTTATCGACGACATCGAACACATATAATCTTCCACCCTGCGCGAAAAAGGTGTTTATTTCCTCCAGGTTCCAGCGGCGCCCGGTTGTATTGAACTGATTGGTTTTATTGATAAGTTCCAGGCAGCGCGAAAACCGTGCATCTTCGGCCGATCCGACCTGCGACAGCGTTACCCTGGGAGCGGCCTGCATGAGAAATTCTTCACGCGACAAACCCTTGCGCTGCTCTTCCCGATGCAACTGTGCCTGCACCATTTCGGTGCGCCGGCCTGATTCCGCCGTCACCGACGCCGACTGCGTTTCCGCCGACCACAGCAACATCCGTCGGAAATAGTACGGATAGCGTCCAAAAATTCGCATGTCGGGAAAGAGACGCGACATGGCTGCGCGTTCGACAGGATTGTCGTCAAGGAAAACGACACTTCTCGGTAGCAGGTTGATGTCCTGGAGTATCTCCTGCATATTTTCGGCCTTCGGCCGCCAGTTGATGCGCACCGCAGCAAAATCTTCAAGTGTCAGCAAGCCATAGAAGATCTGATGCCATATCTCACGAATCCGGCTTTCTTCGTTTTTGCTGATAATGGCCAGCAAAACACCACGCTTTTTCAGGAAAAGCAGGGCTTCCACTACGCCAAGAGGCCAGCCTTCGACAATACCACCGTGAACATCGGTCATATCGCCGCTGACTCCGCGCCATAAGGTGTCGTCAAGATCGACCACCACGAGCTTGACCGTGTCCACCTGGCGAACGGTACGGTACATAGCCACAAGCTCGCGCCACAGCGCGCCACGCATGAGCGGCAGGGCCTCGTATTCATAATGACCCATAAGCGCTGGCGCCGTTTCCATACGCTGTTCGCCTGCCAGGTCTTGCGCCGGCAGCACCTGACCCAGCCAGGTCATCTCGACCTTGTCGCCCTGAATATAGCGCCGCCCGATGGAGGCCATAACGCGGTCAATATCGAAAATGTAGCAGTTGTTGAATTTGCTGATGTAGTTTTCCAGAAATTCGTTCAGACGGCTGACCAGATATTCCGGATTACGGAAATCGAACCTGGGAAACAGCCGGCCCATCGGGTTCATTTCCGGCAGATAATAGTTTGCCACGAATGTCAGCGTGCCAAAACGTACATTCCAATCCATGTAGGTATCAACAAGGAGCGCCAGCCTGTCGCAGGCCTGCCGAAAACAATCTTCGGCGTCTTGCGCATTATCCCATGATCCGCGCGAATAAAGCCCGTAATCTATAAGGGAACGCAACGGCATCTGGATGATTTGAAGGTCATAGGCCTTGATGTCGGCTTCGCTGATGTCGGGCAGCGGCGCACCATTATTGACGGTAAAGAAATCCGCGTGACACCCGTCGAGATTGCTCTGCTGAAAGGCCCACGCATTCATATAGCACGACCCGATCAAGGCGATACGCTTGAGCGGCGTCGGCGTCACCTCAAGCGAGGAGGGAGCCAGATAGTTTGCGCCCGTATTCTGACCATATTCGGCCTGAATATCTTTAAGTGTGGCGCTTGCGATCTCATCGATTGCGGAACGGGACCCCATCAGCCGTAAGGTGGAAAAGGCCAGGGCCAGGGGGCGAACATCTTCCGTCTGGCTAAAATCGGTGCGAAAAACGGGATGGATGAACTCCAATTGCATCATCCGCCCTGTCCGGGCGGGGGGCACGTCAAAATATACCGTCTGCCGACCTTCAATCTCGAACCGCGCAATCTCCCGACCATCCATGTGTATGTAAAGTGGCTGACGCATGTCCGGCAGGCTGAAAACGTCGAGTTCGGCTCTGATCCAGGCATTGAAAACAACCGGCAGCGAAAGCACACTCTTGCCTTCCAGTGACCAGCGGAAGGTGGACTCGCTATGCGACCATCCAGCAAGGGTATAATCATCCGAATTTTCACCACTGCCAAATTTGACAAGCATGAGGTCTTCGGTCTGATTTTCCTCGGAGAAAATTTTGTCTGCTGACACATCCGATGGCGCCGCGACGGAACGGCCGAACAAGGCCATAATCCCTGCCATAATCATGATTTTCCCATAGATAGTATTACAATGACCGACTTACGTGCCCGGCGGGTGCCAAGCGCATTCCATAAAGATTATTTAGAACATGTTCCGATTTGGTTGGATCAGATCGGCGCTCTAAGCTTCTGTTTTTTAAATACATCTCCGCCCAAAAAGCAGGTCCGCTTTTTGGGGAAACGCGCCAGGGTAGCGACTTGAGTCTGACGTTAAGCGAACGTCTTCATAAACCGGTCAATCCCGAATTCCAAGACCTTTCCCCCTCTGGCATCCGCTCAGGAATAAGGCGCCAGTCTCCTTGAAATCCAGCCAGATTTAACGTGTATCCATTCACATCACCATTTCATCATTTCAAACGAGCCGGAGCGCCATTATTTTATGTCTGACAGGGTTGTTTTCAGCAAGATCATATGGTCAAGGTAAATTTCAAATCGACCAGATACGTTTCATGTTTGAGGAAATCTATGGCGCAAGCGCATAATAAGGTTGCATTAATTACCGGTGTAACAGGTCAGGACGGCGCATATCTGGCGCAGCTTCTGCTCGAAAAAGGCTATGTTGTTCACGGTGTAAAACGCCGTTCGTCCTCATTTAATACAGGGCGTATCGAGAACATTTATCAAGATCCCCACGCCAAGGATCCCAGATTCATGCTGCACTATGGCGACATGTCGGATTCGACGAATCTGATCCGCATCGTGCAGGAAACCCAGCCTGACGAGATCTACAATCTGGCGGCGCAAAGCCATGTTCAGGTCAGTTTTGAAACCCCGGAATATACGGCCAACGCCGATGGCATAGGCACGCTTCGTCTGCTGGAAGCCATTCGTATCCTGAAAATGGAAAACAAGACCCGGTTCTATCAGGCATCGACATCCGAACTCTATGGTCTGGTTCAGGAAGTACCGCAAAGCGAAACCACGCCCTTTTATCCGCGTTCGCCCTATGCCGCCGCCAAACTCTATGCCTACTGGATCGTGGTCAATTACCGCGAAGCCTATAATATGCACGCCTCCAATGGCATCCTGTTCAACCACGAAAGCCCGCTGCGCGGCGAAACCTTCGTCACGCGCAAGATCACGCGCGCTGTGGCCGCCATCAAGCTTGGCAAGCAGGATAAGCTCTATCTGGGCAATCTCGATGCGCAGCGCGACTGGGGCCATGCGCGTGAATATGTGCGCGGCATGTGGCTGATGCTTCAGCAAGATACGCCCGAGGACTATGTTCTGGCCACGGGCGTCACCACGCCTGTGCGCACGTTTGTGGAATGGGCCTTCTCCGAAACCGGCGTGACGCTGGAATGGAAGGGCAAGGGCGTTGAAGAGAAGGGATATTGCACCCAAACCGGCAAGTGCCTGGTCGAGGTCGACGCCCGCTATTTCCGCCCCACCGAGGTCGAGCTGCTGCTGGGCAACCCGACCAAGGCCAAAGAAAAACTCGGCTGGGTGCACGAAACCTCGCCACGCGAACTGGCGGCGGAAATGGTGCGCGAGGATCTGAAGGTCATGCAAACCTCCGTTGTCATGAAGGAAGCCTGAGATAATGGCTGAGACATTATACGATCTCAACGGCAAGCGTGTTTACGTTGCCGGCCACAGAGGCATGGTTGGCGGCGCGGTTACGCGCCGTCTGACCGCAGAAGGCTGCGAAATTATCACCAGCGATCGCGCCGCGACCGATCTGATGCGGCAAAGCGATGTTGAGGCGTTTTTCAAATCGCAAAAGCCCGACGCGGTTATCATGGCGGCCGCCAAGGTGGGCGGCATTCTGGCCAATGATACCTTGCCGGCCGAGTTTCTGTACAATAACCTGATGATCGAGGCCAACATCATACAGGCGGCCCATGAGGCCGGCGTCGGCAAGTTTCTGTTCCTCGGTTCGTCGTGCATCTATCCCAAGATGGCGGCGCAACCCATTCAGGAAGACTCGCTCCTAACCGGCCCGCTTGAACCGACCAATGAATGGTATGCGATCGCCAAGATTGCCGGTATCAAGCTGGCCCAGGCCTATCGCAAACAATATGGCGACGACTATATTTCGGCCATGCCAACCAATCTGTATGGCCCCGGCGATAATTTCGATCTCAAATCGAGCCATGTCTTGCCCGCCATTATCCGCAAAGTGCATGAGGCCAGACTTCGCGGCGATAGCGAGGTCGTTATGTGGGGCACCGGAACGCCACGGCGCGAATTCCTGCATTGCGATGATTGCGCCGACGCCCTTGTTTTTCTTTTGAAAAACTATTCCGGCGATCAGCACGTCAATGTCGGATCGGGCGAGGATGTCACGATTCTTGAGTTGACCCAGATGGTCTGCGATGTCGTGGGCTTTACCGGCGCTATCGTCCGCGACCTGTCCAAGCCGGACGGCACGCCTCGCAAGCTTATGAGCGCCGATAAGCTGCGCGCTATGGGCTGGAAACCGAAAATCGATCTCCGGCACGGGATCGAAACGACGTATCAGTGGTTTCTGGATCATGTCCGGTAGGTCTGATCAGTCACAAAAATTTAGAGTATTAAACAGATTCAATTGGCTCGCTCAATTCTCTTGGTTCTCAGGAGCCAGGTTCTGATACCAAGTTGCGATGACGAGAACTCATCGCAACTTGGCAAGCGCGTCACCGAGAATGCGGCGAGCCCACCTGAACAAAGAAGAATGGCGGCACCTGAGCTGCAAAAAAGCTAGAGCTACGAGCGTTTAATTTGACTTACAAATTGAATGCGAGATGCGGAAAAATGTAAAATGTAGAGCGGTTTGCATGCCTTTGACCGATTCAATCAGAATGCAGACCGCTCTAATATCAACCTGCACCCAAAATAGGGACTGGTCTGCGCAAGTTGGTCTTAGAGCGTCGCTCTAATCTAATCCGATCGGAACATGCTCTAAGCCCTGACCTGCTCCCCCATCGCTTTTTGACTGAATATTTCCCACGGCCCGACGGAAACACGCGAAACAGTCAATCGCCCATCACTTTCGGCGCATAAATATTTTTCGCCTACCTTAAACGCATAGCTTTGCTGATCGGCCGTTTCCACGATCTCCACGCAAACTTCGTTTTCCCCAGTGGCGTCAGCAGACTCAAGATAGGTATAACCATCCGCATTGATCGCCTGCACGCGATCGCCATCCAGGGTTACAAGCCTTAGACCGCCCTCTGTGCTGGTAACAATGAGCGGCATCACCGGTGCGGCGCGTTTCAGAAGCATAGCCGATGTCTGCTGACATTGCCTGCTCTCAGGATCGAAGGTCAATATGCTGCCGTGACTCGTATAAAGACGCTCTTGTGAATAGGTAGGTTCAAAGATCCGGCCATAGGTCATCTGCGCGGCCAGCGCATCTGAAATGATCGGCGCGGCCATACGCATTTCGTTTTCATATGTCATCGACAGAGCCAGCTCGCGTCCCCGCCGACCGATTTCGCGCGCCTCATCATCATGCTCGCGTAACCAGTTGATCTGGGCCACCAGATCGCTCATATCCTCACGGCAGGGCACATAGTTTTCCCAGGGGATCAAACGGTCATAATACCACTGTCGGTAGGGCGTGCCGACCTTAATGACCGGCGAGCCGCTGAGCAGTTTCTGAAACAGGCCCGGCCAGGAATTGGTATTGCCATCGATGTCGATCTGATATTTCCACCGGCAAAACTGCTCGGCCGACATATAGTCGCGCATATAGCCTGCGTCTTCCAGCTCGGCCTTGCGTCCCTCAAAACCCTGTACCAGCCAGGAGATGCCGGCATCGATCAGATCCGGATTTTCCGCCGCAATGGCGCAAAGCCGGACGCGCGGCAGATCGCGCCAGTCGCTGACATAAGGCCCTGTCGTCGCGCCACGCCAGATCGCCGCAGGCAGGCGCTGCTCCCAAGGTAGGGCCAGTTGATCAACCTTGGTCTTGTAAGCTTCATATCCATATGTTTCCAGAAATATGCTATCTGGAATGAGAAAACTGCTTTTGTCGGCGCTGCAGAAGGTCAGTCCGGGACACACAGTATGGTCGCCGATATTCATATGCACGAACCCTGTTCTCGTCTTGTCAGGATTCGCCAGATAAGCGTCGATCAGAGTCAAAACTGGCGTGATGCGGAGAGGCAATAATTCCCCAAAACTCGGACTTATTTTTTGGGACAGCCATACTGAGAAAGCGCCATCGGCACCTATATCCAGCCCTACGACTGATTCCGGTTGGAAATTGTCACCGGAGACAGAAATGCGCGCCTCAGAATGCTCCAGCTTAATGCGCAGGGCTTCGGGTTCATATACAATAGGCGCATCCGCCAGCGCTTTGATTTTAGCGAGAACGGGGGACGAAATCATGAGATGGCTTTGCTGTTTGTAATCGTCATAGAACGGGAGGCCGCTAGCCGGGTGAACGTTCTGGTTTCGGCTGAGTAGATGGTTACCACAGATTAGCAGGCATTAAATCTTCTGCCGCCTTATGTGGCGACACTGACAAGCTTTTATAATCATATCAAGGCGAAATCGGCGGCGAGTCCGACAAAACCTGTGAATGGCCGCGGCTTACCGGTTTAAGGTTGACGGCCAATGACGATGAATGAGATAAATTATTTCAGAAAAATCGGCCTTCCGGCTGACACCCGATCCGCGTAAGGACAGGCTCCTTTGGCTCGTACAAAACTTATAGAGATGTTCATGTCGCTGGCTCCCATCAAGAAAATTGTGCGCAAATTAAAACCCAAACCTGTTGCTCCCAGCGAGGTTGGCGACAATGGACAAGGCATCCGATACGATTTTTTGTTCGATCTTGCGTATTACCAAAAACAATCCCAGCCCTTCACAAATATGGAAGAGGCCATAGGGCATTACGGCACAACGGGCAGTAAGGCGGGCCTGTCGCCCAGTCCTTTTATGAATCCCGCTATACTGAAGCGACTCTATCAGGACATGGTGCCGGAAAATCTGCTGTTTGTCGAATTCGGCTACAAAAGTGCGGCGCCTTTGCTTTTCGGCCCTTTGTTTAATCTGAATTATTTTTGCTGGAAACATAATTGTGCGTCCGAAGACGCCATCTATCTGTTTCTCAACCGCCTGCAAGATGGCGTCTGGTGTGATTTTAGCCCGTTGGTTTGCGAAGATGATTTCCTGCGCTCAGGAAGCACCAGCCTTTATCACTGGGTAGCCGGTCTTTTTGATCCCGACCGTTCGCTGATGGATTTAAGCCTGACATTTTTCCTGCCGGCATTTTATCGCAGGACGAGCACGGGCCTGACCTATGAGAACGAACTGATCGACTATCTGTTGCTGGTAAATTTCACCGGCGGCTGGCCACATCCACTTTGCGACCTGCGTTTTGCGGCCATCTATGGCAGCCTGCCGACGCCGCCCTATGAATTCGGCGACGCCTGGTCAGATGCGCTGGCGCACTGGCCCGACAGCGCGCCGCTGATGAGCCCGTTTTTCGACGCCGCAGACTACCACCATCGCGTCAATCCCGTGAACGCCAGCGAAGCGCTCGCCTTGCCGACCCCCGCTGCGGAAAGCATCAACGAGACGGTTGCGGACGATCCGGAAGCTATGGAGACAGACCCCCTCCTGCCCCCTCACCCGCTCATCGTCTTCAGCCATGCGCCCATTACCGATGAACTGAGCGTGCAATGTCTGCAAAACTGCCTGAAATACGCCTCGGGCAAATATCCGGTGACCGCTCTGGATAAGCCGATCCTGGGCCGCGAACTGATCGATATAATCGCAGATTATCTGACATCGGCCTCACCGGCGGCCGCGGAGATCAAAACAAGCGTCTGTATTCTGCATTATAACAAGCTGGCCCATACCTATTTCAGCGCCGTCTCCGCCGCCCTGAATTCCGATGAGCACACCGAGATCATCGTCTTCGACAATGGCAGCGATTCCTGGCAAGCCGAAGCGCTGCTGCACCTGTTTAAAAAGCATCGCAAAATTCGCTTTATACGGTCGAAAACCAATCTGTACTTCGGCGAAGGCAATAATGTCGCCAAGGATATGGCGCGTGGCCAATACCTCTATTTCCTGAACAATGACGCCTATGTCGGCCCCGGCACGATAGCGGCAGTTGTAGCGCATCTGGATTCGGCACCGGAAGCCGCGGCCTGTGGCGTGCCCTTCCTGTTTCCCGACGGCACCTTGCAGGAATATGGCGGGGCGATCACGGGGTCGGGTCAGCAAATTCAGGACTACAAACATACGCCGCTGAAGGATCATATGCAGAATGCGCCCCGGCAAGGGATCGTGCAGACGCAATATATCTCATCCGCCAGCTTTTGTGTGCGGCGCTCCGTTCTGGAAGATGTCGGCGGATATGATTATATCTATGAGCCGCTTTATTTTGAAGACACCGACCTGTGCCAGCGCATCTGCGCCGCCGGCTACAAGATCGATCTGTTGTATGATCATTATGTGATCCACGTCGAAAACGCCACGACGCGGGAATTTCTGGGCGGCGGCTTCATGTCGCAGATCGACCGCAACCGGAACACCTTCAGAAGGCGCTGGCAATATACCCCCAAATCCTACAAGCCTCGCTCGGTAGCGGCCTATATGCCCGCTTTCACCAACCATTATCCGCAACGACCCAATGCCGTTATCTATACGCCCTATGCCATCAGTATTGGCGGCGGCGAGCGCTATATTCTGTCCATTGTCGCTGCCCTGAGCCGCACCCATAATGTCACCCTGTGCGGGGAACGGATGGTCAGCCGTGACCGCATCGCCTTTGTCATGGCCGATCTCGGCATTACGCTGGCACCGGACAGCTCGCTCCGGCTGGCAACCGCAGATGCCTTATACACAGCCTCCGCGCCCGATCTCATGATCGTCATGGGCAATGCGCTGGTGCCGCCGGTCAAAATGTCGGGCGCGAAGAATATTTATCATTGTCAGTTCCCCTTCCCCGCACATTACCAGGACTATTATCAGTTCGAGCGCATCGATAATATCGATGCCTATATGTGCAACAGTCGGTTCACGCTGAAAAATGTTGAACAAAAGCTGGCGGATATTGGCAAATCCACGCCCGTCCGCGTTCTTTTTCCGCCCGTCGCAGTACAGGCGTCACCTAAAAAGGATTTCAGCACCATCGCCACAGCGCCCTCCATCATCTCGGTCGGGCGGTTTGAACGGGGCGGCCATGCCAAGAACCAGCACGTTACGGCGCAGGTGTTCAGGGAGGTGCAAAAAACCATTCCGGGCGCAGGCCTGACTCTGGTGGGCGGCTTTAACGGCTCGGCGGCCCAGGCGGCTTACGTCAAGATGATTCAGGACATATCGTCCGACGTGCGGATCGAAATGAATGCCTCAAGGCCGGTGCTGGAAACCCAACTGACACAGGCGCATCTGTATATCCACGCCTGTGGTTACGAGGCCAGCCTGACAGCCGTGCCGGAAAGGCAGGAACATTTCGGCATTTCCGTGGTTGAGGCTATGGCGCATGGCTGTATCCCTATTGTCTATGACGCGGGCGGTGCGAAGGAGATCGTCGAAGAGGCGGGTTGCGGCTTTACCTATCGCACCATTGCGGAAGCCGCCGCCATCGTGCGACGTCTGTGTCGGCTGCCGGTTGAAGAGCTGGACGCCCTGTCGGCCAGGGCCGTGGTCGCTGCGGCGCAATATTCCGATGAAAACTTCGCGGAAAATCTGACCGCTCTGTTATGACCATGAAGCCGCAATCCGCAGGTGCCCGTCTGGTGCATGAGTTTGCCGCCCTGTCAAAGGCGGCGGGCGCGCCAGAAGACCGCCCAGAAGATCGCCCAGAAGATCGAATCGAGGCCCTGTACCGGTTCGTGGCGCGCTATAGCCTGGCGCAAAGACGCCCGGATTTCGGCGCGGCCATGACAGACTGGATCGGCGACGCCGTCTGGTCGATGCGCCTACTGCGCAGACAAGGCCTGCGTGCGGCGTTCATGGCCTATCTGGCGATGCGCTACCTGCGCCGGAGCCCCTTCGACGAGGCCTTTTATGCGCTGCAATTGCAGGAGACGCCGTGGGCGAACCTGTCGCCCGTCCGCCATTATGTTCTGTTCGGCGTCGCCGATTATTTTGATCCCGCGCCCGGTTTCAATACCGGCTATTATCTGCTCGCCCACGACGATGTGCGCCGCTCAGGTGTCAATCCCTTCGTCCATTATCTGAAATATGGACGCATTGAACAAAGACATGTCGAGCCTTCGGCGCGTGTCGATCTTTTCATACGCTCCATGGCGCAAAAATATGACGTATCGGGGGAGATGACACAGGACGAATTCGACCTGCCCTCGGCTCTCGAAGCTATGGCCACGCCGAAAATCGAAGGGGTTGAAACCCTGGCCTGGCCGTGCCGGGACAAAAAAATGCAAAGGGGCGATCTCAAGCCCTATGATGTACGCCCCGATGATACGGTCATCGCGCAAGCCGGTCTGGCGGCAGCCTTTCTGTCCGCGCATAGCCTTCTCAGCGATAAGCCGCAATGGGAAGCCGCCACCGCTGCGGTTGGCACCGCGGGCCGCGCCCGTCCCGCCTGTTCCGGCGCGCCTGATGTATCGATCATCATCCCGGTCTATGGCCAACTGGCCTATACGCTGAACTGTCTCGACGGGCTTTTTCGGCATGAATCGAAATACAGTTTTGAAATCATCGTCGGCGACGATGCTTCTCTTGACGAAAGCGCGCAATGGCTTGGCCGCATTGACGGGCTGACCTATCAGCGTCACCCGGTCAATGCAGGCTTCATCGCCAATTGCAATGCTACGGCGAAACTGGCCCAGGGGCGTTTTATCGTCTTTTTGAACAATGACACGCGCGTTTGCGAAGGCTGGCTCGATCATCTGATCGACACGTTCGGGCATTTTCCCGGAACAGGGCTTGCCGGCTCTAAGCTGTTTTATCCGGATGGTGCCTTGCAGGAGGCGGGCGGTATCGTCTGGCAGGATGGATCGGCATGGAATTATGGCCGCAATGACGATCCCAACCGGCCACGCTACAGCTACGCCCGTGAGGTCGATTATGTGTCGGGCGCTGCCATCGCCCTGCCGCGCGCCCTGTGGCAGCAGCTTGACGGCTTCGACACCCTCTATGCCCCTGCCTATTACGAAGACACCGATCTGGCCTTTCGCGTGCGGAAGGCCAGTCTGAGGGTCGTGATGCAGCCCCTGTCGCGCCTCATCCATTACGAGGGCAAGACATCGGGCACCGATACGGCAACGGGCGCCAAGGCCTATCAGCTTGTCAATGCGGACAAATTCAGGGCACGCTGGGCCGGGGTGCTGAATCACCACAGGCCGAATGGCGAGATGCCGTGGCTTGAAAAGGAACGGGACAAGACCCGGCGCGTGCTGATCGTCGATGCGACAACGCCGACGCGCTCAACCGACGCCGGATCGGCAGCGACGATTGCCCTGATGAAGCAATATCAGGCGCTCGGTTTCAAGGTCAGCTTCGTGCCGGAAGACAACTTCCTGTTTCAGCCCGACGCGACCGGCTATCTCCAGTCCATCGGCATTGAGTGCCTCTATGCGCCCTATGAGGCCGGCATGTCGCGCCTCCTGTTGCGCTATGGCGATCTCTTCGAGATTGTGCATCTGATCCGGCCAGGCATTGCCGCGCGCAATCTGGAGCTGATCCGCAGGCTGGCCCCTGCCGCCAAAATCCTCTACCTCAATGCCGATCTGCACTATCTGCGCATGGAACGTCAGGCCGCCGTCGAGAAGGATACCGATTTGCTGGCTCAGTCGCAGGAGATGAAGGTCAGGGAAATCGCGCTTGCCAAAGCCGTGGACGTCAATCTGGTGCATTCGACATCGGAAAAAAGCCTGCTTGAAGCCGAGGGCGTTACCCAGCCGATCATCTATTATCCGCTCACCGAAGCGGCGGTGGATGTACAACTGGCAACGCAGGCGCGTACCGACATCATGTTTCTGGGCGGCTATAATCATCCGCCCAATCTCGATGCCGCACTGTGGCTGCTCGATGAGCTTTGGCCCCGGCTTGCGGCGCAACTGCCACAGGCGCGGTTGCTGCTGGTGGGGGCCAATCCTCCACCAGCCCTGCTGGCCCGTGCAGGTAGCCGCATCGAGGTGACAGGACTGGTTGACGAGCTGGCACCGTGGTTTGCCAGATCGCGGGTATTTATAGCGCCCTTACGTTACGGCGCGGGTGCCAAGGGCAAGGTACTGGCCGCGATGGCGCATGGCGTTCCCGTGCTTGCCACCGCCATCGCCGCCGAAGGTATGCCGTTCGAACCGGGAAAATCCATCTTCATCGCCGATACGGCTGATGAGATCATCCGTGAGACCCTCAGGCTTTACCAACTGAACGACAAGGCTTGGCAATCTGTTGCCGATGTGGCTCAGGCCTATGTCCGCACCGAACACAGTACTGATGCGGGCCTAAGCGCACTGAGGCGCGCCATTGAAGGCGATCAGGGCCAGGGTATGTCTGCCTTGTCTCATCCTGCGGCGGATACGGCGGCATGATCAGGTTTTTCACTCCCAGGCAAGCTGCGCAACAAGACGCGGTCATCACACAGCCGCCTGCGAAGGACACCTTCATCAAAGCCATTTTCGACGCAGGCTATTATATCGGCCTGCTCGATGAAGACCTGTCCGGCGAAGATGCGTTTGCGCATTTTTGCGAGATCGGCAGCACCCGGTGCCTCAGCCCCTCGCCCTTGTTCGATCCGGCCTGGTATCTGCAAAGTAAGGGCCTGCCGCCGATGTCCAGCCTTGAGGCCGCCGAACTGTATGTGCGTCAGGGCGTCGCGGAAAATGCCGATCCCCATCCTCTTTTTTCGGTGTCAAGATACCGCGAACAGTCGCATCTCCCCGAGGGTGAAAATCCCGTCCTGCACTATCTCGAACGCAGCGGCGGCCAGCACCGCGCCCTGTCGCCGCATACGCTGTTTGATCCCGGATTTTACCTGCGCCAGAACCCCGACATTGCCGCCAGCGGCATGGATCCCTTTCTGCATTATCTGAGATATGGCTGGAAAGAAGGTCGTAATCCCGGCCCGTATTTCGATGTTATCTGGTATCTGAACCATTACCCGCAGATCGCCGCCGCCGGTATCGAGCCCCTGGCTGACTTTATAGCCGTTGGCAAGGAGGCCGGACGGAGGCCCCACCATCTGATCGACCTGGAATATTATCTGGAAAACGCTCCGGACGTGGCCGCCGCTGGCGTCGATCCCCTGACGCATTATATCCATTATGGCGACAAGGAAGGCCGGTCGGCCCACTGGCTGTTCAATGCGCGCTTCTACCTGACCCGGAGTGGCAGCGACGCCTCGGCGGGGGCGCTGGCCCACTATGCCGAAAACGGCGCAGCCAGAGGCCTCAGTCCATGCCCGGCTTTCGATCCCGATTATTATCTGATCCATTATCCCGACGCGGGGGGCGATCCGTTGCGCCATTATCTGTTGTCGCCCCCCGGCACACGCCGCCATTTCCATCCGCTGATCGATGCCGCCTATCAAAAGGTCAATTCAGAAAATGCCGCCACCGGAATGGACGCCCTCAGCGACTATGTCCGCTTCCGCTCGCATTTTGACCCGGCGGACGTGCAACGGGGCGCCACCTTCATCCCCCGGCCTGCCTCCATCCGGCAGCCCGTGACCGTTCCGTCTGGGTGTCCGGCCCGGCTCGACAGGGACGTATCGGTTGTACACACATCATCTGCCGCATCGCGCCCTCCTGAAGCTATGATCTGGGTCGATATGTTTGTCCAGGGGCCGGTAACGACTGAAGACCTGCATAATTTTACCACCTCTCTGACGCGCGGCGGCTATGGCTGCCCTTCCATTGCAACTGTCGACTGGCAGGCTCAGCCTCATAGCCTGATCGACAAGGGCCAGGCCGAATGGCTGCTTTTCGCCAATCCCCAATCCCTGGAGGGTGATCTGGTATGGCTACGCGGCCTTATAAGCTGCGCTGACAGGCCGGACATCGCATTCGTGTCGCTTATGTGCGATGGCGATGATGAGGGCGCAAGCGATGACGAACAGACCGTCGCCACGGTCCACGCCGCCTTTACCGTCATATCAAGGGCCCGCCTGCAACAACTGGGCGGCTTTTCGCAGGCCTATACCGGGATTGACGGGGCGGTCAGGGAGGCCTCATGGCGCGCCAGCCTGGCCGGATGGCGCAACAGGCTCATCAAACCGCCGCCTGGAACCAGAGTAAGGAACAGTCAACGCGACGCCCTGGCCGCGGCCATCGACACGCAGTTTTTCGAGGATACATATCCTTTGCGACACGAAGCGACTCTATGTCCGCCCGGTGGCATGGCGGCGGTGGTCTGACATATGCGCATCCTGCTGGTTTCACACTGTAATTTCCTCGGTAACAGCGCCATCCACGTCTTCAGTCTGGCGCGGGCGCTCGGAAGCCTGGGTCATGACATTGTCGTGCTCATCCCCGAAGGCCTCGAAACGATCGAACGCCATCACAAGCCGGATTTTCCCGTCAGATTATATGCGGATGCTCTGGCAGGCGACCTGCCCTTCGCCGAACCGGGCCCGGTGGATCTCATACATGCCTGGTCGCCGCGCGAGCATGTACGCAAGGCCGTCGAGGCGCTGGCCGACATACATGCCTGTCCCTATTTGCTGCACATGGAGGACAATGAAGAGCAAATTCTGTCGAACGAACTGAACGGTCTGACGTATGACGAAATCCGTCGCCTGCCCGGCCCCTATCTCGATGCGGTAACCGGCGATCACAGGTCGCACCCCGTCCATTACCGTAGGTTTGCCGATAAGGCTGCGGGCTATACTTGCCTGATCGAACCTCTGCTTGAGTTTAAGCCGGCGCATGTCCCCGGCATGGTCTTCTGGCCGGGTTTCGACCCGGAATTTGAGCACCTTCCGGCAGACACGGCGGCCAGTCGCGAACTGTATAAGATCGATACAGACGAGATCATCATTTTTTACGGCGGCAATGTCCATGCGTCGATTGCGCACGACATACGTAATCTGTACCTCGCCACGGCCTATCTGCGCCAGTGTGGCCTGAAAATCCGTTTGCTGCGAACAGGCTGGAATTATGCCGATCTGAACCTGCCCGACAGCGATCTTGTCCGTGAAGCCAGTATCGAGCTTGGATTTGTCGATCGTTCGTTGATGCCCGGACTGCTGGCCCTGGCTGACATCCTTGTGCAGCCGGGCCGCGCCGACGCTTTCAACGATTATCGCTTTCCGTCCAAATTGCCGGAATATCTTGTGTCCGCCAGGCCGGTCATCCTGCCCGACAGCAATATCGGTAAAGTCCTGACGGATGGCGAACAGGTTCTGAAGCTGTACGATGGCACATTGGCTGAGCTGATTGAAAAAATCAGACTCATCGCCCGCGCGCCCGAACTGGCCAGCACCCTTGGCAAGGCCGGCAGGCGCTTTGCCCTTGAGGCGCTCAACTGGATGACCGCCGCCAAGGCGCTCGATGCGTTTTACCGCCGGCTTGTACCGGCAGAAACACCACATATCCGCAAGCCGCAGAGTGACGAACCTCTTTCGGATGTCGCCGCAAATGCCGGAAGCGAACCCGTCCGCGCCATTGCTTTTTACCTGCCTCAATTTCACCCGACGCCCGAAAATGACCAGTGGTGGGGCAAGGGCTTCACCGAATGGAGCAATGTGGCGCGCGCCCGTCCGCAGATGTTCAATCATCGCCATCCGCGCCTGCCTACCGATCTTGGCTATTACGACCTGCGTGTGCCGGATGTCCTGCACGAACAGGCCCGGCTGGCGGCCGAATATGGCATAGGCGGCTTCTGCTTTTATGTTTACTGGTTCGAAGGTCGGCGGGTTCTGGAAAAGCCTGTCAATATCTGGCTGGACAAGGGGCCGGATTTCCCCTTCTGCATCTGCTGGGCCAATGAAAACTGGACGCGGCGCTGGGATGGTTCGGACACGGAGATACTGATTCCGCAAGCCTATATGCCGGGCTTCGAAGAACGCTTCATCATCGACATGCTGCCAATGCTGAAGGATCCCCGCTATATCAGGGTCGGAGCCGCGCCCCTATTGCCGATCTACAAGGTCAGTGATTTCCCCGACGCCCGCGCCAGCGCACAGGCTTTTCGTGAGGCCGCCAGAAAGCACGGCCTGCCCGACCTGCATCTGGTGGCCATGCAATCCTTCGGGCATGGTGACCCCCGGCCTTACGGCTTCGACGCCGCCATCGAATTTACGCCGCCGCACAAGGATCGGCTGCTGATCGACCCCGAACGCATGGGCGGTGTGGATCCGTCCTTTGCGGGGCAGGTTGAAGACTATGTTGGCGTGGCGGCCAGAAGCATCAATGCCAAACCGACAGACTATGTCCGCTACCGCGGGTGTACGCCCATGTGGGACAATACCGCCCGACGTGGCGAGCGCGGCCATGTGCTCGTCAATGACAGTCCGAAGGCATACGCCGCCTGGCTGCGCTTCCTGACGCACGAAGCCATGCTGCGCCGTCAGCAGGTTGAACCCATGATCTTCATCAATGCCTGGAACGAATGGGCCGAAGGCGCCTATCTAGAACCGGACGAACATCACGGCCGAACCTATCTGGAACTGACCAGGCTTGCCCTCTTGCATGGCTTTCTCGATTTCGCTCAAGGCCCAAATCCCGAACGGGATCGCATTTTCGCCGAACTGACATCCCGCCTGCCAAAATAGTGGCCCTCAAAAGTTCAGTATCCCGCTATAAGTTAGGCAAGACTTTCAATTATATATGGTTTTTAAAAATATCAGCCGACGAAATCTCTGAAGAATTGCCGCCCGATTATCGGTGGGTTTCAGGGCCTGCCCAATAGCAGGATACGTATTCACATATTGCTTTAAACGCGCAAAAGCTTAGACTCTTTTGTGATTAGGTTTACGCATACCCTGAGTTTCTGAGATAATTGGCACATTCTTGTTGAGAGAAGAGGTCGAGCAACTTGCCGATCCTGTTCCACAGTGTTTCGACCGTGCGTTCGGCGGCTTTTCGCAAGAGGGTTTTGAGCTTGGCGAAGACCTGTTCGATAGGGTTGAGATCAGGCGAGTAAGGCGGCAGGAACAGCAGGTGGACTTTGGCCTTGCGGAAGGCGCTTCGCACCGCCTTGCCTTTATGGCTTCCCAGATTGTCGAGGATAACAATGTCACCAGGTGAAAGCGTCGGGATCAAAACCTGCTCGACATAGGCTTTGAAGATGTCGCCATTGATGGGTAAGCGGTGTTCTGCCCCCACGTTCCCTTTTCGGCATTGATCTGCGCATGGCTTGTTCAGAGTTGAACGAGAGGGACTTTCTCCATGGAGACTACACCGGAGATTCTCACTGGAAGGGCGGTCCGCAGTGGGACCCGGCGTTCGCGCCGATGGCCGGATGAGGTCAAGGCGCGGCTTGTTGCAGAGACCTTGCGGCCTGGGGTAAGCGTCAATGAAGTGGCGCGCCGTGCCGGGGTAAAGGCGAACCACCTGTCTTCATGGCGCACCTTGGCGCGGAGGGGCAAGTTGATCTTGCCGGCGCCTGAGGACGACGTTGAATTTAGCGCTCTGGTGGTCAGCGAACCGGCCCCGGTCGCGGCTACGCATCCGGCTATCAGGCCTGAGATCGTGGTCGGGAATGTGACGATCCGTCTTGAAGACGACGCTTCAGCAGATCGTATTGCGGCAGTTGCGTGTGCCATGATGGCGTCGGTATGATCTTCCCGTCAAACCGGGTACGGATCATGGTGGCGACCAAGCCAATCGACTTCCGTAAAGGGCATGATGGTCTTGCCGCACTGGTGAAGAACCAATTGCACAAAGACCCCTTCACCGGCACGGTCTTCGTCTTCCGGTCGCGCAAGGCGGACCGCCTGAAGTTGCTCTATTGGGACGGCACCGGACTGGTGATGGCCTATAAACGGCTGGAGGCGCATGTGTTCACCTGGCCGGCGATCAAGGACGGACTTATGAGCCTTAGCCATGCTCAGTTTGAGGCGTTGTTCTCGGGGCTGGACTGGCGCCGAGTCCGGGCCCTGGAGGCGCGTGCACCGGAGGCGGTGGAATAGCTGCGACAAGATGACTCGGGGGGCATTTTAGGCAGGAAGGTAAAAGCGGATTTTGTTAGATTGCCGTCATGCTCAACCCCGCCAATTTGCCTGATGATATAGCGGTTCTCAAAGCCATGCTGGTGGCTTCTGAGGCCCGCAATCTGCGCAAGGATGACCGGATCGAGCGATTGGAGAAGCTGGTCGCCGCCTTCAGGCAGGCCGCCTTCGGGCGCAAATCCGAGAAGGCCGAGCCGGGTCAGTTTGAACTGGCCCTGGAAGACCTTGAAACCGCTATCGCCGCGATCCATGCTGAGGAAGAGGCCGATGCGCCTTGTGGTAAACGGGCTGCAAAGTCTCGCGCTGGCAATCGCGGGGCCTTACCCGGCCATCTGCCCCGCATCGAAGAGGTTATTGAGCCTGACAGTCTGCTCTGTGCCTGCGGCAACGGCTTACATTGCATTGGTGAAGACCGGTGCGAGCGGCTGGACGTGATCCCGGCGCAGTTCCGCGTCATCGTCACCCGCCGCCCCAAATATGCCTGCCGGGCCTGCACGGATGGCATAACTCAAGCCTCTGCTCCGGCGCGCCTCGTTCCCGGTGGCCTGCCGACTGAGGCGACTGTGGCTCATGTGCTGGTCAGTAAGTATGCCGACCATCTGCCCCTGTATCGGCAGGCCCAGATTTATAGCCGCCAAGGCGTTGACCTTGACCGGTCTACGCTGGCTGACTGGGTTGGCCGGGCCGCGTTCGAGTTGCGCCCGGTGTGGGGCGCCCTGATCGCCAATCTGAAGCAATCCACCAAGCTCTTTATGGATGAAACCCGCGCCCCGGTACTTGATCCCGGCGCACGTAAAACAAAAACCGGATACTTCTGGGCCCTGGCCCGCGATGACCGACCGTGGAACGGTGCGGCACCGCCTGGTGTGGCCTTCACCTACGCGCCCGGGCGTGGCGGGCAGTATGCCGAACATATCTTGCAGGGCTTCACCGGCATTCTGCAGGTCGACGGCTATGCCGGTTACAATCGCCTGATCGCACCCGACCGTATCGGCCCGGCAATCCGGCTGGCCTATTGCTGGGCGCATGCCCGTCGTAAGCTGTTTGAGATTACCCGCGCCGGTCCGGCGCCAATCGCCGAAGAGGGCCTCAGGCGCATCGCCGATCTCTACAAGATCGAAGGGGACATCCGCGGTAGCGATCCGGCGGTGCGTCTGGCTGCACGACAATTACGATCTGGCCCCGTAGTGGCCGATATAGAGGCATGGCTCAACAATCACCGCAGCCGTGTCGCCGCCAAATCGCCGCTTGGCGAGGCATTGAATTACATCGCCAAATACTGGGGCGGCCTCTGCCAGTTCCTCGACGACGGCTGCGTCGAGCTGGACAACAACACTGTTGAACGCACGATCCGGCCTATCGCCCTGAACCGGAAAAACGCTCTCTTTGCAGGCCATGACGCCGGCGCCCAGAACTGGGCCATCATCGCCTCACTGATCGAAACGTGCAAACTGAACGGCATCGATCCCCATGCCTACCTGACCAACACCCTAAGGGCCATCGCGGGCGGACATAAGCAAAGCCAGATCGACCACCTTCTCCCTTGCAACTACGCCGTCAAGGTGTGAGCGAAACACCGCTTACATTGATGGCGCCATCGACGACGAAAGGTGCGTCGATGCGGTTGTGGCGCAAGGCGGCAAGGAAAGTGGTGGTTTTCCAGTGACCGAAGGGCGCTTTGGCCCGTAGCCGCCGACCTTTGCGGCATCGGCCGTGGGTGCGGGTCATGTTGGTCTTGGCCCAGGTTTCATCGATGAAGACAAGCCGCCTGGGATCAAGCCGGTTCTGATACTTGCGCCAACGTTCCCGTTTGCGCGCCACATCCGGCCGATCCTGCTCGCTGGGCAGCACGCTTTTTTTTGAAGCTGATCCCTTCTTCACGAAAGAAACGCGACAGCATACCGGTGTCCACCTTCACGCCGCGCTCGGCCAAAAGCTGGTCGCACAGCGCCTGTAAGGTAAGGTCAGCCACCTCGTCGATCCGGCGCAAAAGCCAGACACGTTCCGGCTTTACCTTCGAGGGACGGTGCCCGCCCGTGCCAGCAGGGCGACGGTCAGCCAAACGCTCATAACGCTGCAACCATTTAACAGCCGAAGCGTCACTCACGCCAAAATGTCGGGCGGCGGCACGCCGGCTCAAACCTTTATGCAAAACAGCGTTGATTACACGGTCACGCAAATCCTGAGAATAAGCCTTCGCCATCGGAACCGGCCTCCTAAATCCGGCCCCTATCTTGAATCATTATTCGACCGATTTGGGAATCCCCCGCGATTCAACCTCATCGCGGAACGCTCTAGACTTACAATCATGGAACGCCTGCCCGCGCCCTTTGCGCCCGCCGCGAAATCGGCTACCGTGCCGGTATAATCACAATAGGCCGCACAACAGGGTTTTCCAGCTTCATGTTCCAGACCAGCCGCCTGACCCTGACCGACTTCGCGGTTTTTACCCTCTATATCGGCATCTTGCTGATCGTCGGTCTGTTTGACCGCCGTCGTCAAAACAAGGCGCGCGAACATTTTCTCGGCGGGCAATCGGCCTCGTGGGGGCGCGTCGGTTTTGCGCTCTATGCCTCGACCATTTCGGCCACCTCTCTGGTGGGCCTGACCGGCACATCCTATGCCCACGGCATCTCCTCGGCCTTTTCCTATGAGTGGCCCGCCGCCATCGTGCTGGTCGTCTTTTGCGGGGTCGTCCTGCCGACCTATATCCGCTCGCGCATCTTCACCGTGCCGGAATTTCTCGAACTGCGCTATGGCCGCTTCGTGCGCACCTATGTGTCGGGCTTAGGCATCGGGCTCGGTATCTTCCTCGATGCGTCAGGCTGTCTGTTCGCCGGGGCGGTGCTGTTTCAGGCGCTTTTCCCCGGCTGGCCGCTGTGGGGCGTGTGTGCGCTTTTGTCCACCCTGGCAGGTGCCTTCCTGATCGCAGGCGGTTTGCGCGCCATTATCGCCGTGGAAAGCGTGCAGGGCATGGTGATGGTGGTGTCGTGCGCCGCTCTGGCCTTCTTCACCTTCAGCGCCATCGGCCACCTGCATGGCGGCCCCGATCAGGGCATTCTGGGCGGGCTTATGGCGGGCTGGCACAATGTCATGACCGGCATCGACCCGTCACATCTCAAACTGATCCTGCCCGCCTCCGATCCCTATATGCCGTGGACCGGGCTGGTCACCGGCGTGCCTTTGATCGGCTTTTACTTCTGGTGCACCAACCAGACAATGGTGCAGCGCGTCCTGGCGGCGAAATCGCTCGATGATGGCCGCCTGGGCTCGCTGCTCGGCGGGGCGCTCAAACTGACCAGCCTGTTTCTGGTCTGTCTGCCCGCAGCAGGCGCTATGTTGCTGTTCCCGCACCTTGACCGGCCGGATCAGGTGTTTTCAAAGCTTTTGTTCGATGTTCTGCCGCACGGCCTGACCGGGCTGTTCCTCGCCGCCTGCCTGATCTCGGTTCTGGCCAGCCTGTCGGGCGTCTATAATTCGACCTCGACCCTGATGACGATGGATTTTATCCGCAAGGCCCGTCCCGATATGAGCGAGGCGGGCCTTGTGCGCACCGGCAAGCTGATGACCCTGGTGATCATGATCATCTCGATCCTGTGGGCGCCGCAGATCGTTCATTTCAAGGATACTTTGTGGCAATATCTGCAAGCTGTCCTGTGTTATTTCGTGCCGCCGATCGCCGCTGTCTTCATCGCCGGGCTGTTCATCCCGCGCGCCAATGCCCGTGGCGCAGGCTTCAGCCTGATGGTCGGCACCACGGCCAGCTTCGTGCTGTTCTTCGCCATCGAGGTGTTTCACGTCCTGCCGCTACACTTTCTCGTGGCGGCTATGGTCATCTTCCTGATCGCACTGGCGGCCCTGCTGGCGGCCAGCCTGACCGCGCCCGCACCCGACAGGGCGCAGATCGGGCCCCTGATGTTCTCGAAAGCCGTCTGGCAGGCCGAAACCGAACATCTGAAAACGGTGAGCTGGTACAAAAATTACCGCTATCTGTCGCTCGGCCTGCTGGCCGTCACCGCTCTTATCGTGGTGTGGTTCGCCTGAACTGTCACCTCGCTTCAAGTGTTAACGGGAAAAAAAGCCTCATCTGTTACATTCGGCAAAAATCAGGGCAAAAACGACCAAAAAACGCCCTGAACAGACGTGTAACTGTACGATGGGCCCACCCTGAAGATGTTTCGAGTTTTTGACTGCCTGCGTGATCATCACGACTGGAAGCTGGTGATACTGGCGGTACTTGTTTGCCTGATCTCAAGCTTCGTCACCACGCTGCTGATCCAGCGCGCCCGCACCACCCGCGCCCAGATGGTGCGCTATGGCCAGTCGCAACGCCATATGCGCTGGGTGGTTACCGCAGGCGTAGCCGCCGGTTTCGGCATCTGGGCTACCCATTTCATCGCCATGATGGCCTATGATCCCGGCCTGCCCGCCACCTATGACCTGCGCCTGACCCTGTTGTCGCTCATCTGCGCCATCGGTCTGACGGCGGGCGGCATCGAGGTGGGCGTGTCGCAAAGCTTTCGCGGTTCCAGCCTGATGGGCGGAGCCGTTATGGGCTGCGGCATCGCCTGTATGCACTTCTTAGGCATGGCCGCGCTCGATATTCCGGGCCGCGTCCTGTGGGCACCCGATCTGGTGATCTTTTCGATCGTATCGGGCATGGCCCTGTCGGCCGCCGCCATGTGGGCGGTCAACCAGCCCGCCCGGCGCATCGGCTGGCTGGCCGCGCCCCTGCTGGCCCTGGCCATTATCTGCCACCATTTCGTGGCTATGGGCGCGATCACCATCCTGCCCGACCCCTTGCGCATTATCACCGGCCTGCGCCTGTCAACGGGGGCCATGTCGCTGGCCCTGACCCTGACCGCCATCGCCGTGCTCAGCCTGTGCGCCTTTGCGGTGCAATGGGGTCAGCGCATCGACGCCATGCGCGCCGACAGCGACCGCCGGTTTCGCGTTCTGCTGGAAGGGCTGGAGGACACGGCCATCTTCCTGCTTGACCGCGAGGGCCGCGTGCTCGACTGGAACAACGGCTCTGACCGCATCAGCCAGTATCCGCTCAAGGAGATTGTCGGCAAGGTCTATGGCGATGTCTGCGCCGTCGATGCCGATCTGCCGGTACAATACCGCGAAGCCCTTGAAGAGGCCAGGCTGAAGGGCCGTGCCGAGCTGGAAGGCCCGGCCATGCGCGCCGATGGCCGGCATTTCTGGGGCCATACCATCATCCGCGCCCTGCATGATGATGACGGCCAGTTCCTGGGCTTCGCCAATTTCACGCAGGAAATCACCGCCCGCAAGGCGGCGCAGGATCGCATTCTCGACATGTCGCGCAATTTCGACGCCGCCCTGTCGCACATGTCGCAGGGGCTTTGCCTGTTCGACCGCAACGAAAAGCTGGTGCTGGCCAATAAGCGTTTCAACGAAATCTATGGCCTCGATCCCGCCCTCGTCCAGCCGGGCGTTTCATTCCGCACCCTGCTGGCCCACGTGCTGTCGATGCGCGACGGCCAGATGCCCGACGAGGAAACGCTGGAGCGCTTCCACGCCCGCCATCGCGCCGTCATCGCCCTGCCCGGCGGCGGCGAACTGGTATCGGACTATTTCGAACACCGCATCATGTCGATCTCGCACCGCCCCATGCCCGAAGGCGGCTGGGTCAGCACCTTCGACGACATTACCGAGCGCCGCAAGACCGAGCAGCGCATCGCCCATATGGCGCGCCACGATGGCATGACCGGCCTGCCCAACCGTATGCACTTCAACGGCCACCTCGATAGCGAGCTTGGCTGGGCGGCGCGCCACGGTGAGCAGGTGGCGGTGATCTCGGTCGATCTTGACCGCTTCAAGGACATTAACGACCAGCGCGGCCATACGGTGGGCGACGCCGTGCTGAAAACGGTCTCCGAACGCATGGCCAGCGGCCTGCGCGAAGGTGAATTCGTGGCCCGTTTCGGCGGTGACGAGTTCGCGGCCATCAAGCGCTACCAGAACTCCGCCGATCTCGATGAATTTCTGGCGCGCCTGCGTCAGGCGCTCAGCGAACCGATCCATATCGCCGCCGAAAGCGATATGGCAGGCTTCGAAATCACGCCGCACGGCTCGATTGGCGCGGCCCTCTATCCGCAGGATGGCACCCTGCGCGAAGTCCTGCTCAACAATGCCGACCTGGCGCTTTACCGCGCCAAGGCCACGCATGGCGAGCACCTGTGCTTCTTTGAATCGGGTGCCGACGAGGCGGCGCGCGACCGCCGCGCCCTGGCCAAGGATCTCGAACGCGCCCTGAAAAATGACGAATTCCGCCTGTTTTATCAGGTGCAGCAATCGGTAGCGACCGGCGACATCACCGGCTATGAGGCGCTGATCCGCTGGAAGCATCCCTTGCGCGGCTTTGTGTCGCCCGCCGACTTTATCGCCGTGGCCGAGGAATCGGGCGCGATCATCGAGATCGGCGCCTGGGTGTTGCGCACCGCCTGCGAAGAGGCCGTGCGCTGGAATAATCATCTGAAAGTGGCCGTCAACCTGTCGCCGGTGCAGCTCAATGACGACCACCTGATCGAAATGGTGCGCGCCGTGCTGATCGAAACCAGGCTGGCGCCCTCGCGGCTGGAGCTGGAAATCACCGAATCGACGATCATCGACGACAAGCTGCGCGCCCTGCATCTGCTGCGCCAGATCAAGGCGCTGGGCGTCACCATCGCCATCGACGATTTCGGCACGGGCTACGCCTCGCTCGATACGCTGAACGCCTTCCCGTTCGACAAAATCAAGATCGACCGCTCATTCCTGATGGAGGCCGATACCAGCCCGCAGGCCCGCGCCATTGTCCGCGCCATCCTGGCGTTGGGCCGCAGCCTCGAAATCCCGGTGCTGGCCGAAGGCGTCGAAACCGCCTCGCAACTGGCCCTGCTGCGCGAGGAAAACTGCGCCGAGGCGCAAGGCTATCTGCTCGGCCGCCCGCAGGAGATTGTACCCCCCTCCCCTGCGCCTCAGGTGCGCGCGGCGGGGTGAGAGCGGGATCAGATTTTGAGTGCATCCAGATAATGGCGCACGAAAGTCTCGAACCCGTTTTCTGAAAGCGCCGGGGCTGTTACTTCACAAGGAAACCCTTGCCAATTCGTCATCCCCGTTCTCGAAAAAGTTCTGAACCATTTTTCTATGATCGTGCCATTTCGAATGGCGCTGGATGACGAATTTTCGGAATTATCCCGGTTCTTGACCTGCAATAACCGCCAGGTCTTATTGTCAGCTTCGGGCTTGATAAAATCAGCAGCCTTCACCATTTCGCCGGAGCACCAGATCCAGCCGAGAGGCTCCATGACCGAGGCCAGGTAGCGCTCAAGCAAGTAGCCTACAAAATTTTCAGCGCTCATAGATAAAAGGTGTTCCTGCTTGGCACGTTCCAGATTTTCGGAAGGCACACCGAAAAAATTTTCCAGTATGACAGACGCCATTTTGTCAGGCACAGTCGCTGGAAAACTTGGCGCTTTCGGATTCCTGGATTCAGCGAAGGATTTTGCGCGAAGTTTGATATATTTCGCACTTCCAACTTCCACTTTACCCCGACGGGAAGCTGTTTCAGGATATGCCGCCAGAAAGCGAATTAAACCCACATATCTATCTGCCAGGTCCGGCTTAATTTCCAACATGGCCGTGCGGGCGATGGCCTCGCAATCCGGATCAAAACCCACACGCATTCTCCCTTTACCCACACGGCTAAACCTAGTGGATACGGGTATCTCGTGACAGGCTAAGAGTCCAGTTTGACAGGATCGTGCCCCAGGGCGTGGTGTAATTGAGCGCTTGGCATCAATGACTTCCGGACAGGTCCGGGTTTCGCTCAGTTTGCCACGGCTGGCATGCTGAGAAGTGGATCATCGCTGAGTTGTGCGATGGTTTCAAGGGTAATGTAGCGCCCGCGCTGAACCGCCCATTCATCGTTCTGTTCGAGCAAGATGGCGCCGACCAGTCTGGTGATGGCATCGTCGTTTGGGAAGATGCCCACGACATCGCAGCGACGCTTGATTTCGCCATTGAGCCGTTCAATGGGGTTGGTTGAGTGCAGCTTGATGCGGTGTTCCTTCGGGAAGGTCATATAGGCCAGGACATCGTGCTCAGCCTCGTCCATGATCGTGGCGAGCTTTGGCATTTTGGGCCTGAGCTGGTCGGCGACGTTGCGCCATTGGGTACTCGCCGTTTCCGCCGTCTCCTGGGCGAAGGCCGTGCCGATGAAGGCAGAGACGACGCGTCGCCCGTTCTTGCCGGCATGGGCGCAGACATTGCGCATGAAGTGAACACGGCAGCGCTGCCAGGTGGCGTTGAGAACCTTGGAGACGGCACCCTTGATCCCGATGTGGGCATCAGAGACCACAAGTTTGACACCACGCAGGCCCCGACGTGTCAGGTTGCGCAGGAACTCTGCCCAGATCGGTTCGGCTTCCGAGGTGCCGACCTCCATGCCCAGCACTTCACGCCTGCCGTCGCTGTTGACGCCAACGCAGATGATGACGGCGACCGAGACGATACGGCCGCCCCGGCGCACCTTCAGATACGTAGCGTCAATCCAGATGTATGGCCATTCCCCTTCAATGGGGCGGTTCAGGAAAGCCTTCACACGGTCATCGATCTCTTCGCACAGCCGACTGACCTGACTCTTCGAGATGCCGCTCATCCCCATCGCCTTGACCAGATCATCGACAGAGCGCGTCGAGATACCCTGAACGTAAGCCTCCTGGATCACAGCCGTCAGTGCCTTCTCGGCCACGCGCCTGGGCTCCAGGAAACCCGGGAAGTAACTGCCTTTACGAAGCTTCGGGATCCGAAGCTCGACCGTGCCTGCGCGTGTTTCCCAGTCTCGGTCACGATAGCCGTTGCGCTGGACCAGCCGGTCGCCGGTTTTCTCATGGTAGCCGGCACCGGTCATGCCGCTCACTTCCAATGCCATCAAGCGTTCAGCCGTGAAGCTGATCATGTCGCGCAACAAATCGCTGTCTGAGGTCTTTTCAACAAGCCCTTTCAGGGCCATCATATCGTCGGTCATCGGTGTTCTTTCGTTCTGGAATGAGTGTCGCAACCCAAACCTATCCGAAAATCACTGATGACCAACCCGCTACGCTAAGGCTCGCTTTGCCCTTTTGAATGGGCAGCGAGCCATGCGCTACGCTCTTACCCAGTTACACCACTCGCTGGGACACGACCTTTGACAGCGCCTCAGGGAATGCATTTTGCCTTTATCGTCTGAGGCAAATCATGTTAGCGAACGGGTATAGATTTTGTTTCGGAGGCGAAATGAACGCCAATCCCTTTATTGACGTGATGTCCGTAAAAGAGGCTTCGCAGCGCTTAGGCGTTTCAGAACAGAGGGTTCGATCCTTGTTACGCAGCGGTGCCCTTGAAGGGCAACAGGTCGGTAAGCACTGGATCACAACGGAATCCGGCGTGCGTAAATACGCTTTGAATGGTGCGACCCCGCCCCCCGAGGACAGAATGCGCCGCGTCGGAACATTGCCTGACATTAAAGCCCTGTCTTTTTTCTCCGGGGCGATGGGGCTCGATCTGGGCCTTGAAGAGTCCGGCATCAAACTCTTGCTGACATGCGAGTTCGATAAGGTTTGCCGACGCACGATTACGGCCAATCGCCCCGACATCGCCATGCTGGGTGATGTTTGGAAATATACGCCATCAGACATCCGAAGCGCGGCGGGTTTAGGTGTGAATGATGAGATTGATGTGATGGTGGGCGGGCCACCCTGTCAGGCCTTTTCTACCGCTGGCGCGAGACGCGGCTTCAAGGATGAGCGTGGCAACGCCTTTCTGCGTTATCTCGATCTGATTATCGAATTGCAGCCCAGATACGCCGTTATTGAAAATGTCAGAGGCCTGCTTTCGGCACCCATGACCCATACGCCCCATGCCGAACGCGGGGACGATTGGCTGCCCGAGCCTGAAGAAATCCCGGGCGGCGCATTGTCGCATATTCTGGGCAGGCTGCGGCGCGCTGGCTATGGCGTCACGTTCAATCTGTATAATTCGGCAAATTTCGGCGTCCCGCAATCGCGCGAACGTGTGATCATGCTCTGTTCAAGAGATGGTCATAAGCTGCCACATCTGATGCCGACCCATTCGCAAGACGGTGCCTTTCAGTTGCCGAAATGGCGCACCCTGAGGGATGCCCTTACGGGGCTTGACCCTAAATCCGGTGATCATGAAAACTTTCCCGAAGAGCGATTACGCTATTATAAATTGCTGAATGCGGGTCAATACTGGAAGCACCTGCCCAAAGAGCTGCATCGTCAGGCTATGGGGGCTTCTTTGGATGCCGGCGGTGGCAAAACCGGCTTTTACCGGCGGCTGGACTGGGACAAACCCTCCTGCACGCTCGTGACATCCCCCACCATGCCCGCTACGGATATTTGCCATCCCGAAGAGAACAGGCCCCTGACCATACAGGAATATATGCGCATACAGCAGTTCCCGGACAACTGGGTCATTTGCGGCTCCATCACCGATAAATATAAGCAGATCGGCAATGCCGTGCCCGTCGGACTCGGAGCGGCGGTCGGGCGTGCCATTAAGGCCCATATGGCGGGCATGACCGAAACTCCGCCTTTGGGCTACCCTTTCAGCCGCTACAAAGGAACGGATGAAACTTCATGGGAAGCCGATTTTGCCAGGCGGTCGCGTGAAATAAGCTTCAAACCACGCGAGGCCCAAAAGGAAAAGCAGTTGGCCTTACTGTAACGTCACCTCCTAAAGGGTGACCTTGTCCGCATGACATTTGCATGTCTCGCCCCTATAGTCGCACCCTGATCGATCCGGTGGAGTCCCCATGCCCGAAGCCCATCCGACACCAGTGATGCGCCACCTCAAGGGTCTGGGGGACTCACTCGCGGCGCTGGCGCGCGATCTTCTGCATCCGCCATCGCAAACCTTCACCAAGGCGCACCGCGATGCGGTGGAAGAAGAGGTGCAGGCCAATGCCGGCCATTCGGGCTTCTATTACGGCCTCGTCTTCTGCGCCTGCGGCATTGCCACGCTGGGCCTGTTGCAATCCTCGGTGGCCGTGGTGATCGGCGCCATGCTGATCTCGCCGCTGATGGGGCCGATCATGGGCATGGGGCTGTCTCTGGCCGAGCTTGACCTGCCCAGCTTCCGCCGCGCCGCCATCACGCTTGGCATGGGCGTGCTGATTTCGATCCTCGCCGCTGTGCTGATCGTCTGGGTGTCACCGCTGAAGGAGGTGACCAGCGAAATTCTGGCGCGCACCCGCCCGACCCTGCTCGATCTGGTAGTGGCAGCCCTGTCGGGGCTGGTGGGCGGCTTCGTCACCGTATCAAACCGCGGCGGCATTATCGCCGGGGTGGCCATCGCCACCGCCCTGATGCCGCCTCTGGCCACGGTCGGTTTCGGGCTGGCCACCGGTTCGATGGCGATTGCCGGCGGAGCAACTCTGTTATTCATCACCAATGTGGTGGCCATACTGGGTGCGGTGTTCATCGTGGCGCGGCGCTATGGTTTCCGCCCCATCCGCCACCAGCGCACGCGCTGGGAAGCGCCGATTTTGAGCGTCGTCACCCTGATTCTGTGCGCGCCTCTGGCCCTGTCGCTCAACAATATCGTCTCCGAAGCCCACCAGACCAACCGCGTGCGCAATACCATCGAATCCCTGTTCGTCAAGGACGGCGCGCGCATCAATGATCTGCATGTGGTGGTCGAAAAAGGCAAGGTGACCGATGTGCAGGCCGTGGTCATCACCCATACCTTTGTGCCGGGGGCGCAAGCGCAGTTCGAAAAGCGCTTTCCCGGCCTGAAAACGCTCAATATCGAACAGGTGGTGGCCGCCCATGAGGATGTGGACGCGATTTCGCGCAAGCCCGACAACAGCCTGCCCTCCGTGCCGAGTCAGGTGGCCAGCCTGCCGCCCGACCAGTTTCTGAGCGCTGTTTTAGGCCATGTCGCCTCGTTACAGGGCCTGCAAAGCGACGACAGCGGCGTCACGGCCCAGATCACGCTGAAAACGCCGGGCACGCTCAGCGATTATCGCGCCCTCGAAACCGCCGTGCAGGCCCTGATGCCCGACACGAAGGTGACGCTGATTCCGCCTTCGCAGCCCCTGCTCGCCATCACATTCGCCAAGGGCAGCGCCACGCTCGACGATCAGGGCCGCAACAGCGCGCTCGCCTCGGCCTGGGCCATCCGGCGCTGGGGCGGCGGTTCGTTGCAGATCGTCGGCAGCGCCACCACGACGCGGCTGGCCACCTTGCGCGCCGAGGCCGTGGCCAGGGCGCTGGATACAGCCGGGGCCGACCATGCGCCTGTGGCCGTGGCGGTCAGCAAGGACGCGCCCGATATGGTCAGCCTGTTTCGCGCGCCTGAGCCCCCGGCCAGCAAGGCGCAGAGCTCCAGCGCCTCGGCGGCCTCTGATTAAGCAATTTTATAGAACGATTATATAAAATCATTCCATTGGATCGAACCGTCATGGCCGGGTACAACGGCAGGTGAAAAGGAGCCTGTCATGGCCAATCTCGCTGTCGCCCAAACCCACCCGATCCTCCGTCGCTTTTTGCGCCCCCTGCCCGGCATTGCCCTGTGCCTGATCGTGACGGCGACGGCCTATGGTCTGCAATCGGTCGAGCAGGTGCTGTTCGGCAAGGCGTGGCTGGAGGCGCTGGTGCTGGCCATCCTGATCGGCACAATCACGCGCAGCCTGTGGACGCCGCACGACAGATGGCATGACGGCATCGCCTTCAGCGCCAAATATCTGCTTGAAATCGCCGTGGTCTTGCTGGGCGCGGCTGTTTCGATGCGGATGATCATGGCCGCCGGGCCGTGGCTTTTGCTGGGCATAGCCGGTGTGGTGGCCTGCGCCATCCTGTTCAGCTTCGCAGTTGGCAAGCTGCTCGGCCTGCCAACGCGCATGGCGCTGCTGGTGGCGTGCGGCAATTCGATCTGCGGCAATTCGGCCATTGCCGCCATCGCGCCGGTGATCGGTGCCGACTCAGACGATGTGGCCGCCTCTATCGCCTTTACCGCCGTGCTGGGCGTGGTGGTCGTGCTGAGCCTGCCCGTGGCCGGGGCCTTGCTCGGCATGAAGGCAATCGGTTTCGGCGCTTTTGCGGGCCTGACCGTCTATGCCGTGCCGCAGGTCATCGCCGCCGCCGCGCCAATGGGCCCCGCTGCCGTCCAGATGGGCACGCTGGTCAAGCTGGTGCGCGTCATGATGCTGGGGCCGGTCAGCATCGTCCTGTCGCTGATCGCCCCGCGTCTCAAACCCGAGAATATGCCCGCCGACGAATATGTGGCCGGTGAACCTGTTCGCGCCAGGCTTGATCTCGCCCACCTGCTGCCGTGGTTCATTATCGGCTTTCTGGTCATGGTGGTCTTGCGCGCGGTCGGCCTGATCCCCCACGCCGCCCTGGCCCCGATCGACACCGCCGCCAATCTGCTGACCGTGGTATCGATGGCGGCGCTGGGTTTAGGTGTCGATGTCCGCACCGTGGCCAAGGCGGGCGGGCCGGTTACTGCCGCCGTGGTGATTTCGCTGCTCGGTCTGGCCGCCATCAGCTTCGGCTTGCTGAAGGTTTTAGGGGTGGTGTGAGTTTCGCATATCGGGCTTGCCTTCGTCCGCGCCGCGCCGTAATATCAAATAAAGAATATGCGTATCTATATTTGATACATAAAAGGGCGGAGACACCTATGCGCGGATGGATATTGGCCGGAGTGGTGACGGCATTGGCCGCAGGCCCGCAAGCCCCAACACTGGCCCAGACACTGGCCCAAACTGAGCCTCAGACTCCGCCATCCTCATGGTGTGATGTATCTCCCGCCGATGCGGCTGCCGCCCTGCCCGCAGCCCTGCCGCACCTTGCCGACATGCTGGCCCGCCAGCCGCATCCGCTCGCCCGCCTCCATACCGAAGGCACCCTGCCGCATCATGGCATTCGTGACGAAAGTATCGCCGCCAAGCGTGACCTGCCGATCATGCGCGACGCGGCCTTAGCCTGGCGGGCGGGCGTGGGCGACGCCTATCTCGCCCTGGCCGAACGCTATCTCAAGGCCTGGGTGGCCACCTATCAGCCCGGCCTCAACCCGATTGACGAGACGGGTTTCGACGCCTTGATCGACACCTATGCCATCATAGGCCCGCAGATGGACACGGCCTCGCGCGACGCAGCTAAAACCTTCCTGACCCGCTGGGCCAAAGCCTATATCGCTTCCATCGACGGCCACAAGATCGTCAGCATCAGCCCGCAGGCGAAAAGCTGGACCAATAACTGGCAGAGCCACCGCATCAAGCTGATCACCATGATGGCCGTGACGCTGGACGATGACGCGCTGTTTGCCGATGCCCGTCGCCTGTATCAGGCCCAGATCGCCGCCAATATCGGCCCAGATGGCGAGGTGAGCGATTTCGCCGAACGCGACGCCCTGCACTATGTGATTTACGACCTCGAACCGCTCACGCAAGCCGCGCTGGTGGCGCGCCGTCGCGGCGAAGACTGGTTCAGCTACCAAAGCCCGTCCGGCAGTTCGCTGGCCGGGGCGATCCGCTGGCTGGAACCCTATGCCAGCGGTGAAAAGCCACATACCGAGTTTCTGCACTCCAAAACCGTGTTCGACGCCCAGCGCGCCGCCGCCGGTGAGCCCGGCTATTCCGGCCCGTTCGACCCGAAAACGGCGGGCAACCTGATGTGGGCTGCCAGCCGTTTCGACGCGAACTATCTGGATCTGGCGCGCCGCCTGAAACCGCAGGCCCCCGCCTATCTGGTTCTGTGCGGCCAGTAAGACCATCGATCCGGCCTTTTCGGTCTGGCCGGTCATACGCATGTCCTGAAGTCTGCGCACCTGGATGTCTCTGACGGCAGCGCCTGCAACATGGTTGAGGCTGCCTGTGATTAGAATATTATCACCTCGAGTTAGACGTGCGGACAGGTCGTCGCGTCCGCACGTCTAATGATTTGGGGCATACGAGTGTAGGCGACCTGCTCGCTGTCTACGGATCTGGCGGCTTTCAGCGCGGACTCATCAAGGTCATGCCCATCCATACGCTCCGCCTGCCAGTCGGGTGTGGCCGCCTCGGCATGACCAACCATAACAAGACCCAGCAGAGCCGCAAACAACCAGATGGTCAGTACACACAAGCCGCCAAGGGTCGCTTTTCGGAGGGTTTTCAGTATCATAGCATTATACCCGGAGCGTTGTTTATCAAGGGCAGCATCAACTGAACAGTGAGGCAGATGAGGGGTTGGCATGGTCATGGACAAAGCCCTGTCTGAAGTATTTTTTTGAGGCGGGCCGAAGCACAGGGTCAGACCTTAGTTCGGCTGCATGACAGGCGCGTTGCGAAGATATGAAGGTTATTTATCCTTGGATTATTCTGCATAGTCTTACGCCCACATGTAGACAGGTCTGAATGTTGACAAGCCCCCCTCCCCTCACGATGCTGGCCCTTGACGTTCTGAGCCGACTCACGTCTTGCTCTACGTGTGGACACGTCATATTCTCAACAGCGCAGACACATTCAACACGACCACACGACGCCGCCCCCACGCCTCGCCATGCGCCCATGTCGAAACCTTATATACATCCACACCCGGACGTGACGGCACTTTGGGGTGAGGCTGTGCCGAAACGAAGACAGCTCCACACATCAACACGCGGCTTGTTCAACACGGCGAAGGGTGGACAAGTCGGCACGTATGGGTTACTACATGTCGACAAGGCCTCGCGCCCACGTAGCTACACGTAATGCGTGTCGCCTTGCCCACACGACGACATGCCCACAAGCAAGTTTATAGAAACGGAGCGCCTGCCATGAAAACCCTGGCCATCGTGTCGCAAAAAGGCGGCGTCGGCAAAACCACCGTGGCGGTGCATATCGCCGTGGCAGCGGCGCGCGCCGGCTATTCGGTCGCCATTATCGACCTTGATCCGCAGGCCACAGCCGCGCAATGGGCCGACTGGCGCAACGAAAAAGCGACAGGTGAGGGGGCGGAAGAGCCCAATCCGGTCGTGGTGGCGGCGCCGCACGCCCGCCTGGGCCCCACTTTGAAGGAAGCCGAGAAGATGGGCGTCGATCTGGTCATTCTCGATTCACCGCCCGCCGCCGACAGCGCCGCCGTGGCTGCAGCGCGGGCCGCCGATCTGGTGCTGATCCCGACGCGCGCCTCGGCTTTCGACCTGCACGCCATCAAAACCACCGCCGAACTGGTCAGGGTGGCGCAAAAACCGGCCGCCGTCCTGCTCAATGCCGTGCCGGCGCGTGCCAGCGCCCTGATCGAGGAGGTGGCCGCCGTCATTCACAGCCTGAACCTGACCATAGCGCCGGTGTGTCTGGTCGATCGCGCCGCCTTGCGCCACGCCGTCATCAATGGCCTGACCGCCGCTGAATTCGAGCCGCTTGGCAAGGCTGCCGATGAGGTGAGGGCGGTTTACAGGTGGGTGTGTGGACGCCTGGACATGCCCACAACGGCTAAAAAAACCAAATCTTCTCAATCCATTAAAGGTGCCGCATGAGCAAAGCCTCTGCCCGACCCTCTCTCGCCGACCGACTGGCCGCTGTGGCCGCGCCGCCCGCCGAGAAGCCCGCGCCGGTCAAGATTCAGGTGCCGAAAGCCGCCAGCCAGCCCGCGCCTGCGCCCACCGTTACGCCCGCCCGCGTCGGCAAGACGATGATCGCCGGTTATTTCACACCCGAAATGGCCAAGGCCGTCAAACTGCTGGCCGTGGAGCGCGATACCACGGTGCAGGCCCTGATCGGCGAAGGCCTCGATGCGGTGCTGCATAAGTATGGCAAGCATCCGATGGGTGAAAGATAGGGAAAGGGCAGGGGTCACGGACCCCTGCACCCCGAAACATGCCGAGTTTGTAACGAACCTCTGTAGCTTCCTTTCAAAGGCCCAAGTTTCGGGCCTTTGAAGGGGAGCTAATCAGTCTGTGACAAATTCGGACCGTTCTGGGGTCAAGGGGCCTGTGGCCCCTTGCCTTCACCTTTCCTTTCCCCTCGGAATCGTGCCAAGCTGGTTTTTAGAGCTCAAACGCCGCATGGCTCCTCGCAAAAGCTCGGGCGCGCAGTCGCGCTTGCCAGTTTGCGAAAGCCCTTTCGCAAACTGGAATCATGACCCGCCGCCGCGACCCGCACCCAACCCTCGATTTCTTCATTCCGCTGCTCAATGACGTGCCGCTGAAGGATCAGCGCGAGATCATGGAGCGGCCGTTTTTCTCGTTGCAGAAGCGCAAGCGGCTGAAACCCATAGAATATACGTCACCGGACGGCGATACCTGGGTCAAGGTGGAGGCGATGCCCGCCTATGGCATGGCCACGATCTGGGACGCCGACATCCTGATCTGGGCGGCCACGGCGCTGAACCGCATGAAGGCGCAAGGCGTCAACGATCTGCCGCGCACCCTGCGTACCACCACCTATGACCTGTTGCGCGCCATCAAGCGCGATACGGGTGGCAAGGCCTATCAGGAGCTTCAGGCGGCGCTGCAAAGGCTGGAAACCACCTCGATCCGCACCTCCTTGCGCGCGCCCACCCGGCGCACCGAGGCGCAGTTCGGCTGGCTGGACGGCTGGACTTTGGAGGTTGATCAGGCGACGGGCCAGCCGCGCGGCATGACGCTCACCCTGTCGAACTGGGTGTATGAGGGGATTGTCAACGAAAAGTCGCTGCTGACCATGCACCAGGACTATTTCCTTCTGACCGGCGGACTGGAGCGGGCGCTATACCGCATCGCCCGCAAGCACGCCGGTGTGCAGCCTGAGGGCTGGCTGTGCCGGATCGAGCTTCTGCACGAGAAAACCGGCTCCGATTCACCACCAAAAGAGTTTAACCGCATGTTGCGAAAGATCGTCGAGCGCAATTCCCTGCCGGATTACGACCTGACCCTGACCACGACGCAGGATGGCACACCGGCCCTGTTCGTGATTTCGCGCCTGTCGCAACTGGAAGGGCAGGTGGGGGCGGAGCTGGCCGCGCTCAATCAGCAGGACGGGCTGGCAACGCCGAAACGCCGCGCCGTCAAGGGATAGGGCGGTTGCGTCGGGGGATTACACACCCGATTCGGCTCGTATTCTGGCCAAATTCTGAGTAGATTCTGGCCATCTATCGGGGGAACGCACACTGTCCTGAAGGCGATACGGCGGGGATAAGGTGGTTCGCTATCGGGGGATCACACACCGGATTGCCGATCCGGACTCAGGCCAGAGTCGCGCAATCCCGCTCCGTTAAGATTTTATTAAGGATTTCAGCACGGCAAAGCGAGTCGGCGGAGTCCTTCCGGCCTCTTCGGGGGATCACCCACCCGGTTTGTCCCTCGCTTTAAGTGATGAAATGGCGACAAACCACGGAGAAAACGATAAAAATCACGCTTTGCCTATTCATCGGGGGATCACACACCGCATCCGGAAGTCGTATTTCGCGCATCCATTGTGGATAAGTTTGTTGATAAGTCCCATGAGCCCTGACTTGACCCGCTGGTTCCACGGGGGAATACACACCCGGCTGACGGGGTATGACCCACTTT